>PXEK01000294.1 GCA_003564735.1 Cryomorphaceae bacterium | reverse complement strand
ATTGCCGGCTCTTTTTAGCGCCTTGAGCACTTTTATGAGTCGTTGGGTGTCGCGTGGGTGTAATCCTATGCTGGGTTCATCCAAAATATACATCGAACCCACCAAGCTGCTCCCCAGGGTGGTAGCCAGGTTAATGCGTTGCGATTCACCTCCCGACAGCGTTCCCGAGGTGCGGTTTAGGGTGAGGTAACTCAGCCCCACATCGGTTAAAAACCGGAGTCGGGTTTGTATTTCGATAAGTATTCTCTTGGTCACTTTTTGTTCGTAATCCGTAAGCGATTGGGGCAGTGTTGAAAAGAATTGTTCGAGTTCGTCAATCGGCATTAACACAAGATCGATAATTGATTTGCCGTTGATTTTTACGTAACCGGCATCTTTGCGCAACCGCGTACCTTTACAATCGGGACAAGTCGTGCGACCTCTATATCGAGACAGCATAACACGGTATTGAATTTTGTAGCTTTTTCGCTCCAGGTATGCGAAAAACGCGTTGAGTCCTTTAAAGTATTCGTTCCCCGTCCACAGCAGCTCTTGTTGTTCCTCTGTCAAATTCATGATTGGCCGGTGAATTGGGAAATCAAATTTATCGGCATGGCGAATGAGTTCATTTTTCCACTTACTCATTTTTTCGCCTTTCCAACACACCAGGGCGTCATCGTAAACCGATTTGGTTTTGTTGGGAATGACCAAATCGGCATCAATACCCATCACCGACCCAAAGCATTCACAAGTTTTACACGCACCCAGCGGATTGTTAAAGGCAAAAAAGTGAAGGGAAGGCTTTTCGAATGCAATGCCATCCAACTCAAACCTGTTGGAAAAGGGAATGCGTTCAAATCCGTTAGCAGTCTTAATATCCGCGTAGCACTCACCGTTACCTTCGTAAAATGCCGTTTGCAGTGAGTCGGCCAAACGCATTGCGGTGTCATCATCATTTTTAACGGCCAACCGATCAATCATCAAATCGGGCAAATTGTTAGACCCCGCCGCATCGAAGTCGTCGATTTTCATGAGTTCCCCGTCCTTATAAACTCTCGTGAACCCCTGTTTTTTCAAGGTATTTAACTGCTCGTAAACGGTGCGGTCTTCTCGCGGTTGCAGCGGACAGGTAATCAGTAGTTTCGTTCCTTCCTTTTTTTTCAAGATGGCTTCGGCGGCGCTTGATACCGTATCTTGTTTTACCTCATTCCCCGAAACCGGCGAGTAGGTGCGTCCCGCGCGAGCATAAAGAAGCTTTAGGTAATCGTAAATCTCGGTAGTCGTCCCCACGGTTGAGCGGGGATTCCGACTGTTTACTTTCTGTTCAATCGCAATGGCCGGCGAAATACCCGTGATATATTCTACCTCCGGCTTGTTGAGTTTCCCCATGAATTGGCGTGCATAAGCCGATAAACTCTCCACATACCGGCGTTGTCCTTCGGCATAAAGAGTGTCAAAAGCGAGAGATGATTTACCCGATCCCGATAAGCCGGTGATAACAACAAATTGATTTCGCGGAATTTCGACATCAATGTTTTTTAAGTTGTGCAATTTAGCACCTTTGATTTTGATTTTTTTTTCGGCTTTTAGGTTCTTGACAGGGGTTGATTTCATATGATTTTGTTAAAAAACGGGGCAAAACTACGATTTGTGCCGCCGAAACTTGCGTGGTATTAATTTTTTTTTCACTTTAGCGCCCTGAAACGATTAGTCTCGTTCCTGCGTTTAGAAACACAAATACATTTTTAATTAAATTTCAACGCGTATAGAAGCATAATTACTCTTTAAAAAATGACTCGGTGGTTTGCCTTTTTTGGTCAGAACCCAACCGAGACGATAAGCGGTACAGTGGTTAACGCTCCGATTATCGAATAGTTTTGTTTAATTTAAAAAGGAGGTAATTATGCTTTGTGAAAAAATAAGCGACAAGGAATTGGTGAGCCGTTATTTGCGCGACGATGAAAGCGCACTGGAAATCTTAATCAGTCGCCATCAAGAAAGAATCTACACGTATATTGTATCCCTTGTAAAAGACAGGCAACTCGCCGAGGATATTTTTCAAGATGTTTTTATCAAGGTAGTGAATACCTTTAAAAGAGGTAAGTATCATGAAGAAGGTAAATTTTTGCCTTGGGTGATGCGTATTTCTCACAACTTGGTGATTGACACCTTTCGCAAACTCAAAAGAAACCCTCATGTTGACGGTGGAGATTCTTACAATATTTTTGATAGCATCAAGCAGGAAGAACCTAATGCTGAGGAAAAACTTGTTTTTGAGCAAATGACGGGAGTGGTTACCGAATGTATTCAAGAGCTGCCTGAGGAGCAGCGCAAAGTTTTGGAAATGCGCCACTATGCCGATTTGAGTTTTAAAGAAATTGCCGAGGAAACCGGCGTGAGCATTAACACCGCATTGGGTCGTATGCGTTATGCGCTCATTAACCTACGTAAAATCATCAGTGAGCGCCAGCCCGATATTTTAAGGTAAGTGTATTTTATTTATGGTTTTTTCAATAACTTGATAATCAAGCTAATTGAACTAAGTCGGTAGTGATCGACAAACGATTCGTACACACTTTACAATATACCCGAGCCTGTGGCGTTATGGCAATAATGAATATAAAATCAAAACATATTATTGCCTATGGAGCAGGAGTTACCTTTTTTAGAACGTGCGTATTTCGAAAGAGAAAGGCACAACCTTTTAAACAAATCGGGAATTGACGGGAGTCCCGAAACAGAATTGAAACCAAGCCGAGAAACCGTCAATAAAATACTGAGCTACTCCAAAGCGCTCAAAGTGCAAAAAAGTAGTTTAATCGACTCGGTCGAAGTCTTAATCAATTAAATTTGCAGCCCCGTTCATTCGGGGCTTTTTTATTGTATAATTCTGCAAATTTCATCCTTTACCAAACGATACTTTAAGATGTTCTAAATACGTATTTAATTGTTGATTAAAGCAACTGCGGAACAATCGCGAAAAATATAGTTACACATGAAAAACACAACTAAAAAACCGAGTCCGAATTTTATAGCACATCCTTGGCACGGTATTTCATCGGGTAAAAATGTCCCCGAAATGATTTATGCCTTTATTGAGGTTGTTTCTTCTGATACGGTCAAATATGAAGTAGACAAAGAAAGTGGGTTTTTAACGATAGATAGACCGCAAAAGTTTTCCAACGTTATGCCTGCCATGTACGGCTTTGTACCGCGGACCTATTGCGGTGATAAAGTGGCCCAAAATTGCATGAAGCACACGGGCAAAAAAGACATTCAGGGCGACGGTGATCCGCTTGATGTTTGTGTACTGAGTGAGAAAGATGTGACCCACGGTAATATTTTACTTGAAGCTATACCCATTGGTGGATTCCGTATGATTGACGGCGGTGAATCTGACGATAAAATAATAGCCGTACTCAAAAACGACAGTATTTACGGTGAAATGCGAGACATCAGCGACCTTCCCGTTAAAGTAAAGAACCGCTTATTGCATTACTTCTTAACTTACAAAGCTATGCCCGGTGATGATTCGTACCAAGTGGAAATCACAGATACCTTCAATGCCGAGGAAGCTCGCAGCATTATCGAGTTGAGTATTCAAGATTATGAAGATAATTTTGAGTAGGTAGTCCGTGACTTAAAGACTTGCGACCCTTTATCGGAACAGCGTGAGCTGTTCCCGAACAAGAAGCTTTTGCGGAATTGAAATTCCGAAAACACTAAGTCGGGACGGCCGGTGGCCGGAAATTGGTGAAGGTAGCTCGGGGTTGGCTCACGAATATTACAAGGAACGAGAAGGTCGAGGTCAAGGTCGAGGTCAAGGCGGAGGAGAAATTGTATTCAACTCGTGATTGGTGATTTTTGCTTGAAAACCCCTAACGACGCATGAAACGAATCGGTTTACACGGTAACTCAATAATGAATAGAAAAATGCGGTGGTTTGGTTTAAAGCTAAGAGCTAAATGCTAATCGCTAAAGGCTTATGCCGTCAAACCCCGTTCGGTTGGCAGTGAAAATGCAATAATGACTTAATTTATGCGGCGATTACCGAGTTAACGCCGTTCGCTTTTCGCTTTTCGCTTCACGCTTTACGCCGTTCGGCGTAGTGTACT
>PXEK01000170.1 GCA_003564735.1 Cryomorphaceae bacterium | reverse complement strand
TTCTTCAGTTTTATTCTTTTGCCACAAGTTATCAGCTTGGCGCATCAAGGCACGTAAGATATGCCGATTCTCGTGAAAGCCCCACTCTAAACTTGGAGGCCAGTTACCATCCTTGTCGCTGATACGAGCCAACGCTCTCGCAAAGGCTTCTACTTCTAACTTCTCAGCTTCTTCATCCTCACCTTCCTCACGCAACTCGTCTGCTAAATATAGGTATGTGTCGTAAAAATCAGGGTCTTTATCAATCAAATCTGCCACTTCTTGTAAGGTGTGGTCACGATCAAACAAGTCATAAAACTCACCTGCGACTTGATGGTCATCATCAATGAAAGGTTCTTTTGACATATCAAGAGTGTACCATGCTGTGCAACTTGAATAAAAGCACGCGGGATACTTTTCAAAACGTGCGCAGGCACGTTTCTTCCGAGTGCACTGCTCTCGCTTCGCTCGTTTGTGCACCCGGAGGGACTCGAACCCCCAACAACTGATCCGAAGTCAGTCATGATATCCATTTCACCACGGGTGCAGTGATGGCAGTATCATACGGGTAAGAGGGAGAAAACGCAACAATCAACAACGACTCCGAGCTATGTTACATGTAGTTGGAATAGTTCTGCGGCGAGCGCTGTGGTACACTATATTTTTAGGAGTTCGAAATTGTTCTCCAGTTCTCACATCTAACAAGAAAGGGTTCGCAATGGACCAAATTGTTAAAAGGCACGGAATCCCCAGTGCAAAGCTTGCCCAAGCTGGGTTGGTGCAATGGGATATTTGGAAAGGCACGGTCGGACGCAGCAGACAAGCTCGCGCTAATCTGTATACCAAAGACGGCTACTTCGTTGCTTTCTTCTGTAGATATACAGTTAACATTCGTGATGATAACGGTGAGAGAGTAAAAACGGTCACCGTTTGTCACGTTGCGAAAAACTTTAATCAACTTTCTTCGAAGCAGAAAGAAGTAGCCGCAGACTGGCTGACTAAAATGAAAAGCGAATGCCATCCACCGGCACCGCGACTGCGCCATCCCTCACGCTGAGGGGTGGCCGCACTTTTTTATATCGCTATTTGTACATCACCAAATTATTGGTGATTTTCTGATACAATAACCACATGCTGCAGCGAAACACCTTGCCGCCAGAGATTAAAGTGGTTGCGGAAACACTAGAAAACGCTGGTTTTGAAGCCTATTTGGTCGGTGGTTGTGTACGTGATATCTTGCTTGGTAAACAACCCAAAGACTGGGACTTCACCACCGATGCCCACCCTGAGCAGATACAAGAGCTCTTTCCCGAGAGTTTTTGTAACAACGACTACGGCACCGTTGGTATTAAACACGAAGAGCCGAGTGATCCGACGCTCCACGTCGTAGAGGTCACCCCCTACCGTAGTGAGGGTATCTATAGCGACGCACGGCGGCCGGATAGTGTGACTTTTGGCGTTTCCCTAGACGCTGACTTGGCCCGCAGGGATTTTACCGTCAACGCCATTGCCTACCGGGTTACCCACGAACATTTAGTCGATCACTACGACGGTGTAGCCGACCTTAAAGCCAAACGTCTCAAAACAGTCGGCGACCCCAATGAACGCTTTGCCGAAGATGCTTTACGCATGATGCGAGCGGTACGGTTGGCAACTGAGCTTGATTTTGTTATCGATAGTGAGACGATGCAGGCTATTTATGCAAACAATGGACAATTGCAACGTATTTCTATCGAACGTGTGGCATCTGAGTTTATCCGCCTTATCGACTCACCAACCCCCATGCAAGGCATTATCTGGCTTGAGAAACTTGGTCTTTTGCAACACATCATCCCCGAGCTGCGCGAAAGTATCGGTTGTGAGCAAGGCGGTATTCACGCCTATGATGTTTTCGAACACCTCCTACGCACACTGCAAGCAGCGGCTGATAAGAGGTACTCTACCGAGATGCGCTTAGCCGCCCTATTTCACGATATTGCCAAACCAGCTACCCGGCGGACCGGCGGAAAGACGAAAAAATATACCTTTTTCGGACACGAGGTGGTTGGAGCTAAGATGACCAAGCGTATCCTAGAGCGATTGCGCTTACAGCGCGAGCTTGTCGAACAAGTAGTAACCTTGGTGCGTTGGCATATGTTTTTCGCTGATCCCGATGAAATAACCCTCTCCGCCGTCCGCCGAACTATCACGCGAGTAGGGGAGAAAAATATTGAAAACCTCCTTAATTTACGGGTCTGTGACCGTATTGGTACTGGCCGACCGAAAGAGCAGCCGTTTCGCTTTCGGAAATACAAAGCCATGGTCGATCAGGCCAGACGTGACCCGGTATCGGTCAAAATGTTAGCTACCAATGGGGATAGAATTATGGAAATAACTGGGGAAAAGCCGGGGAAAAAGCTGGGATATATACTGCACGCACTGTTGGAAGAGGTGTTAGTAGACCCTAGGAAAAACACTGTAGAATACCTAGAACAACGTGTGCATGAGCTGGTGGATATGCCTGAGGAAAAACTCAAAGCACTGGCTGAAGCTGGACGTGATAAACAAGCCGAGGCAGAAGAAAAAGCCTTAAAAGCGATCGCAAGGGAACATAAAGTGGGTTAAAAAGTAGTCAGCTAAAAGGGTTTTTAGTTTAGAGAGCGAACAGCCGTACACGGTGGTTAGCTCCAGTTAAAACGTGCCGGCGACATACGACACGTACACAATATATTTAAAACTATCTCTTACATATAAATAAAGGCCTGAAGGTATCGGGAGCCAATCGGTGGAGACGATCAGCTGCCGGTGCCTTCAGGCCTTTGTGTGGTGGTGAGCTTTTTTTGGTAAGACATTTGTTGTCTTAGGTGGCGCCATTTTCACGTTTTTTTGCTCTACGTTGTTTGATAGTTTGTAGCTGTTTGCTGCGTACTATCTGGCTAACCTTTTTGTTGCTCACTCTTGTATTCGTTTTAGAGTTTCGAATACGTTCTACTGTGGTGTTCTAAATGAACATAAGAGTGTTTTTTGGAGGTAATCTCTTATAATTTTTTTGGAAAGATCTCTTTAGGGAGTCTTCCCAAACAGTACCTGAAATTTTTTCTAGACACTGTTTGGGAAGTCTCGCCCGCCCTTTCTGGGCCTACACATATACTATGTCTTTTATAAAAAGGTGTAAAGGACAATACGTGGGGATAACTGTGGACAATGTCTTTTTGTGTCTTTTATATAAGACACAACTTTTTTAATAGTAAATTTAGCATTGTTTTACAACGTATAATTAAGCCCAATTTGTAACTATTGACATATTTAGAAATGATGTGATTGTTTTCTTGCGACTTGACTACTTTTTCAGCTTAGAGGTTGATGGCTATTGATACCGGGCAGTGGTCTGAGCCATATACATCAGGATGAATGTCAGCCCGTTGCACGAGTGCTGCAAGATCTTTACTCACCAGCACGTAGTCTATCCTCCAACCGACGTTTCGCTCACGAGCGCCACTGTAGTGCGACCACCACGTGTAGTGTCCTCCGTCTGTATGAAACAAGCGAAAGGTATCTATAAAGCCTGACTCCACGTATGCAGTAAATCCGTCACGCTCTTCGTCGGTGATCCCCTTCCGCCCCACGTTCTCTTTTGGTCGAGCCAGGTCGAGTTCCGTGTGTGCCACATTGAGGTCGCCGGTGAAGACAACTGGCTTTTCCTCTTCTAGTCGTTTCATATATGCTAAATACGCCGGATCCCACTGCTCACGCATCGGGATCCGCGAGAGATCCTCTTTCGCGTTTGGTGTGTAGACAGTCGCTACAAAGTGCGTTTCATACTCCGCTATCAGTACCCGCCCCTCGTTGGTGGTGTCACCGTACGCATCTTGGAGCTCATACTGGGCGATAATATCCGCCGGTAAGCCGTAGTGCACTTCAAGCGGGCTGATCTTGGTAAAAATCGCCGTGCCAGAGTAACCCTTTTTCTCCGCCGAGTGCCAATATTGCTCATATTCTGGATATTTCTCCGCAAAATCAGCCTCGACTTGCTCTGGCTGTGCTTTGGTTTCTTGCAAACACAAGACATCGGGCTGATGCTCACTGAGAAACGATTCAAACAAAGCCTTTTTCTCCACCGCCCGAATACCATTCACGTTCCACGAGTAAAT
>PXEK01000012.1 GCA_003564735.1 Cryomorphaceae bacterium | reverse complement strand
GTACTCTGATAATTTTTGACCCATCAATATATTTTGAGTCAGGGTTAAAATTCTATTTGCTATATACTTATAAATGGGCATTCCGCCCTTTAGAGCACCTTTACCTAAAATACGCGAACCTAACACCACGTGATAAACGTCGTTGGCAATCAAATAACACATTGAGGGAATGAGTTTGGGTGTGTATTGATAATCGGGGTGCACCATAATCACGATATCTGCACCTAACTCCAGCGCTTTGGTATAGCAAGACTTTTGGTTACCGCCGTACCCTTTATTTTGTTCATGGATAATTACGTGCTTAATACCAATTTCACGTGCCTTGGAAGCCGTATTATCATTGCTTTTATCATCTACGAGTATAACGTCATCGACTAAATCAAAGGGAATTTCATTGTAAGTTTTTTCAAGGGTTTGCTCGGCATTGTAAGCCGGCATAACAACGATGACCTTTTTATCTTTAATCATGATTATTGTTTTCCCGTTGAGCCAAAACCACCTTCACCCCGAACGCTGTTTTCCAGTTTAGTTTGAGTTTCGAATTTCACTTGCGTGTAGGGTGCAATAACCATTTGGCATATGCGTTCACCGCTTTCAATGGTATAAGCCGCTGAAGATAAATTAATCAATAACACACCAATTTCACCTCTGTAATCGGAATCAATAGTTCCGGGCGCGTTTAAAACGGTGATGCCGTGTTTAAATGCCAATCCCGATCTGGGTCTTATTTGTGCTTCGTAACCCTCCGGTAAAGCAATGTGGAGTCCGGTTTTAATTAATTGGTGCTCACCCGGGTGCAAAGTAACGGGGACATCCAAAAAAGCACGCAAATCCAGTCCTGCACTTTGTGGTGTGGCGTATTTTGGAAGTGGGTTATTTGATTTGTTTATGATTTCAACTTTCATCTGTATGTTTCTTAGTAAGTAATTTGCTGATGGTATGGCGTTCTGACCAAAAGCTTACAACTGCGAAAGTAATAAACAACAATGTATTGATGCTGTATTTCATGAATCCTGTAACCGGTATTACGGTACTCACCAAATATACAAGCCATGCACCTGACAGATAGGCCGACATACTTTTTAAGTTATAGGAAACGGGATAGTATTTTTGACCCAAAAGATAAGAGGCAATGCATATACCCCCGTAAGCCGCCAAAGTAGCGTAAGCTGACCCTGTATAACCCATTGAAGGAACCAGTAAGAAGTTTAGTGCAATGGTAATGGCCGCACCAAAAACGGCTAAATACGCGCCGTAGTGCGTTTTTCCCGTGAGTTTGTACCAAACACTGAGGTTATAGCTCAATCCCAAAAATATGTTGGCCGTGAGTAAAATGGGAACAATGTGCAACCCCTCATGATATGTGGATTGTGCAATGAAATGTTTGAAAAAATCAATATAAAGCATGATGAGTAAAAATACAAACGCAACCACAATCATAAACCATTTGGTAATGAGTACGTAACTTTTTTTTGCATCAGATTTAAGGGATTGGGAGAAAAACAGTGGCTCAGCGGCGTATCGAAAGGCTTGGATAAATAGGGTGATAATGATGGAGAGTTTATAAACCGCACCGTAAATACCTACTTGTGCAAGTGCTCCTTCTTCCCCCAAAACAGGTTGTAAAATGATTCTGATTAGTCGGCGATCTAATATTTCGTTGATCATACCCGCGAAACCGGCCAGCATTAAGGGTGTGGAGTAAATAAAAAGCTCTTTCAGTAGTTTTTTGTCAAGTAGGAGAGAGGCTTTAGAGTAAGCGGGAAGGGTGAACAGTAGTTTGACTCCGGAGGCAATCATATTGGCTATGAAGATGTATCCTACGCCTATCTCAGGGTTGTATAGAAGTTGTGTTAAATAACCGGTGTTTCCCGTTTCTTCGCCGGGAATAATAAAGCCTATAAAAAGTACGTTAAGCGATATATTTACGCTGATGGAAAGAAGTTGTATTGCGGCAAAGCGAACGGGTTTATTGAGTAGTCGAAGCCTAGCTAAAGGAATGGCGGCAGTGGCGTCAAAAATGAGGGCAAAGCCCATCCATATTATGTATTCGGGGTTATTTGGATAAAGCAGGGCGTCGGCTATAGGTTGGGTAAAAAACAACAGTAGTGCCGTGAAAAGTAAACCACTGTACAACATAAAGCCCAATACGGTTTTAGTTACTTTTTCGGGGTTTACGTCCTGTTTATTTGTGAATCGAAAAAAACCGGTTTCTAATCCCCATGTGAGCAAAACCGCACCAAAGGCTGCCAGTGCGTAAACATCAGAAACAACACCATACTGTGCCGGAACAAATTGGGCGGTATGTAAGGGCACCAGAAGGTAATTGAGAAATCGACCGATCATTCCCGAAAGACCGTAAACCGCTGTTTGTCCCGCCAGTTTTTTAAGTAGTGATGCCATTGAGGAAGATGCCTCTTTTGTTGATTCAGCTTACAAAGTAAGGTAAATTAAATACAACGAAAGGGGAGGGTGAAAGATAAAAAACAAAAAGCTCGTGTATAATTTTATACACGAGCTTTTTTACCTTAAACCTTCTACCCTTATTGGTGATACAAAAGTAGGAAGAAGAAAAGGCTGAGTAATGGGTTTATAATGAGAAAGGCTTTAAGGCGTAATATATCGGAATTAAACACCAAATACGGGGCGTAGAGGATGTAAAGTTGTTTTGGTGCCTATAGATTTTGTTTCCTTTGGAATGGGTGAAAAAGGAAATAATGAACAGTGGTTTTTAAGCTATTTATAAGGTTGCCGGGCGAGTGTTTTCGAGAGGTTTGTTAGGGAAAAAAAGGTAAAAAGGGGTAAAAAGTTTAATGGAATAGGGTTATATACTCATATTAAATTCAGTTGGTTCATGAGTTCTTCTTTGTAAGTCCTGCTAAAGGGGATTTCACGGTCTTCAAGAATAACGGTGTTGTTTCCCAAGTTAACAGATTGTACAAAGGCGGTGTTAACCACAAAGTTTCTATGCGTACGTACAAACTTATCAACAGGTAATTTTTTCAAGAAGTCTTTCAAAGCAATTTTTACATGAATTTGTCGATTGTTTATGTTCACGGAGCAATACTTCTCTTGAACTTCTATGTAGTTGATTTTATTAGTTTCAACACGTTTCAGCTTATTACCTATTTTAACGAAAAAACTATGGGTTTGTACGTTTCGTTGAAAAGGAGCCTCCTTAATTTGTGTATTTACCCCGTTCTTCTTGCGATAATCCAAAATGGTTTGGGTAATTGTATTTGTAAAGTCGTGTTTTGTTACGGGGTATTGTAAATAAGAATCTTTATTACTCCCGTTTTTCAATTTTAACGGATCCTTAGTAAGGAAGTAAACAGGCGTAGATTCGTTGATTTGTTGAAACTCATTAGCTAAGTTCAATTCTGAATGATCAGAGTCTGACTCAGTTTCAATGAGTACCAAATCGGGGTTGTTTGATTTAAATGAGTCAAGAGCCTTGCTCTTATTCATTTCGGTGTATTCAAGGTTTATATCCGTACCTTCAGCAAGCGCTTCAAGCCGGTTTACATTCCCTAATTTTACACCGCTTACAGCTAGAACGTTGTATTTAATCATAATTTTTAATTTGGAATACGATGACAAATTTAAAACTATAATTTGACTTTTTATTTACGGTATTTTGATACTTATACCCGGATGATTGTTAATTACACCACGATGAGTGTTAAACGCCTGGCAATGTATAATCTGTAAAATGCAATGTTGTTGATTGCTTTTTGGATTTAAAAATCATAAAGTTAGCTTCATACTCCTTATTTAAAGGTGATGTTTGAAAAGTGCAATAATCATACAAAAAGGGTTAGCGAGCTTGAATTATTTGGTGAAAAAGGTAAAATCAACCGATTTCAACAAGCTTAATATAAGAGCATATAATTTTTTGAGTGTAGAAGATAATGAATATTCCACTTCTAGTTGAAACGAAGTTGAGGTTCTTGGTTGTGGAAGCACGAAGGTTTGTTACCGTGGAAGCGGGTGGTTATTTATGCATGGATTTATCAGTTATCCTGAATAAAAGTTTGCCAAGCTGTACCGGCAGCGGCTCTAATTTCGGCGAGATTAATTAAAGCTTCAGCTTGTAGAATATTGAGTATGGTT
>PXEK01000298.1 GCA_003564735.1 Cryomorphaceae bacterium | reverse complement strand
CTCAACACGGTTTATGAACTCAACGGCAGTTACTACTTTGCCGGGTGGGCTCGCGATGTGGGTTTGGGAGGTAATGATGTAGTGGTTTTAAATACCGATACGGCAGGCAATATGAATTGGACTCGCGCTTTTGGAACACCCGAAGCCGAAAGAGCCTTCAATATGCTTTACGACTCCGCCGCGCAATCGTTCCTCATCGCCGGTTACACCGATTTTTCAGATCCCGGCCCCAATAACCGAAACACCTTCTTGCTCAGTATGTCTCCGCAAGGTCACATGAATTGGGCACGCAGTTATGGCTCTGACCAAAGTGACGGACATTGGCCTACGGGATTGGCTAAAAATGATGATGAAGGCTATTACCTTTATGCATCAACCACCTCCTTTGGCCCGGGGAGTCATAGTCCGTACCTCATCAAAACCGATGTGGACGGCAACACAGATTGCCTGCAAAAAGACCCTCAATTCGCGCAAGCCAACATCGCCGGGTGGACGGGCACTAACTTTGGCACTTCGAGCAATATCACCCTTCAAGACAATTCACTTTCCGTTAGCGGCGTCAACGGCACGCTTACCGATACGGTATTGTGTTGCAGCTTTTTTGTAGAGGCTTCACCGGCAAACTCGCTCCTTTGCCCGGGCGACACATTACACATGAGTACACCGCAAATTCCGGGGTACAACTACACTTGGTACCGCAACGGAAACGGCTTTGCCAACGGAAACACCGCCACCACTTTTTTTGGAAATGCGGGTACATTCACCGTTGAAGCCTTCAACCTCAACTCAGGGTGTCCGTTCGCGCTCGATACGGTAAACGTGAGCAACGATACCATTGCTAATCCGTTTAGAGATAGTTATTCGTTTTGTCCGGGCGATACCGTATTGGTCTCTACCAACGTAAACGCACAAAATTTTGAGTGGTACTCCTTTATTTCCCAAAGTATTTTTCACACCGGCTCTCAATTTAACGCCGTTGAAGAGGATTCTGTAGAAGTGCGCATTACCACCCAAAACAACTGCGTTTTTAGAGATACACTCACCATTACCGAAGTGCCCGAGCCTCCCCTTTTGGGCAATGATACAGGTATTTGCGAGGGGGACACGTTAACGCTCTCGGCACCTGTCGATTATACCCACACGTGGCTTCATGACCCTTCCATATCGGGTAAATCCATTCACGTCACCGATGAAGGCACCTTCAAACTCGTAGTTTTTAAAGAAGGCTGCTCCTTTTTTGATACCGTTGAGGTAACACTAAATCCCGTTCCCGAAACGCCGGCCATCAGCGCCAATGACAACGTACTCACTTCAAGTGTGCAAGGCACCGCTTATCAATGGTATTTTAACGGTAGCGAAATTACCGGCAGCACCGCTCAAAGTCACACGGCACAGCAATCCGGCGTTTACCGTGTTGAGGTGTTCAACACCTTTGGATGTAGCGCCTTATCTCCCGATTATAGCTGGTTTGCTACGAATGTTGAGGAGCTTTTGTCGGGTGAGGAAATCAAAGTTTACCCGGTTCCGGCGCGCGAAGTACTCACCATAGAGCTGCCCAATCCGCATGTTGTGAAACACCTGACCATGGTCGATCAAACCGGGAAAGTGGTTTTCACTTTTTCGGCGGGTACTCATGACATCCGTAAGCACATCACCACCGATGTTTCGGCGCTTTCCCCCGGCATTTACTTTTTGAAAATAGGCTCTGACCATGAAAGCATAACTAAAAAGATAGCCGTGGTAAAGTGATATTTTTTTGGTCAGAACCCCAAACGTGGCTGCCTCAAACCGGTTGCAGGCGTTTAACATTTGCGCCGGTATGCATTGCGGAATAAACTATCTTCGCGGCGTGAAATACCGGATGAAAAATATACAGCGCAAAGCGTGGTAACAAAATAATGAGAATACGTTACTAAACCACAAACGCGTTTTTTTGAATACGAAATATATGGAGAAAATTCAGTTGGTTGATTTAAAAAATCAATACCTAAAAATCGAAAAAGAAATTGATAAAGCCGTTTTAGATGTAATTAAATCTACAGCATACATAAACGGCCCTGAGGTAAAAAGCTTTCAAAGCGATTTAGAAAAATACCTGAACGCCAAACATGTAATTCCGTGCGGAAACGGAACCGACGCTCTACAAATTGCCTTGATGGCGCTTGATATACAACCGGGTGATGAGGTACTTACTCCCAGTTTTACTTATGTAGCCACTTGTGAGGTGGTAGCGCTGTTGGGAGCTACTCCCGTTTTTGTTGATGTGTATCCCGATACGTTCAATATTGACGTTGAGGACTTGGAGAGAAAAATCACCGATAAGTCAAAAGTAATTATCCCCGTGCATTTGTACGGTCAGTGCGCCGATATGGAAAACCTACTCAAGGTGGCGAAAAAGCACAACCTAAAAGTAGTTGAAGATACCGCACAAGGTATTGGCGCTAATCACACGTTTTCAAACGGTGACGTAAGTAAGGCCGGAACGATGGGCGATATTGGTACCATTTCATTTTTCCCTTCTAAAAACTTGGGCGCTTACGGCGATGGCGGAGCAATGGTCACCAACAATGATGAATTGGCGGGCAAGCTTCGAATGATTGCGAATCACGGACAAAGCAAACGCTATTATCACGATAAAATTGGTGTAAACTCAAGACTCGACAGCATTCAAGCGGCGATTTTACGCGTAAAATTGCGCTACTTAGATGACTACATCAAAGCGAGAAATGAAGCTGCCGAATACTATCACCGCGCTTTTGAATCTACACCGCACATTACCGCGCCCGTTACGGCCTCTTTCAGTAATCACGTTTATCATCAATACACCGTGAAACTGCACGATGTTGATCGTGACGCACTTCAAAAACATCTTGCCGATAAGGGGATTCCCACCAACATATACTACCCGCTCGCCAATCACAAACAAGAGGCGTTTACGGGTATGGTAAAACCGGAGCATTTAGATGTTACTGAAGAGTTGAGTAGGCAGGTGCTCTCCTTCCCGATTCACACGGAGTTAACTGACGAGCAATTGGAACACATTACCCAATCTACTTTAGAATTTGTAAACGGCTAATGTAAGCCGAGGAATAAAAAACATCATGAAAAAAGTACTCATTACCGGTGCTGCGGGATTTTTGGGGTCGCACCTTTGTGACAGGTTCATCAAGCAGGGCTACAGCGTTATTGCTATGGACAATTTAATTACGGGCAACCTGTCCAACATTGAGCACCTTTTTCCTAACAAGCATTTTGAATTCTTTCATCATGACGTAACCAAGTTTGTTCACGTTCCCGGCAAACTCGATTATATTTTGCATTTTGCCTCACCCGCCTCACCTATCGATTATTTGAAAATACCTATTCAAACCCTCAAGGTGGGCGCTATGGGAACGCACAACCTTTTGGGTTTGGCAAAAGCAAAAAACGCTCGTATTCTCGTTGCTTCAACCAGTGAAGTGTACGGCGACCCTGAAGTACACCCGCAACCCGAATCTTACAAAGGTCACGTTAATCCGGTGGGTCCGCGCGGAGTGTATGATGAAGCCAAGCGCTACATGGAGGCCATTACTATGGCCTACCACACGTATCACGGTTTGGAAACGCGAATTGTACGCATTTTTAATACTTACGGACCGCGAATGCGCCTTAATGACGGGCGTGTACTTCCGGCGTTTATAGGACAGGCCTTGCGCGATGAGGACCTCACCATTTTTGGCGACGGCTCGCAAACGCGTTCGTTTTGTTATGTTGACGATTTGATTGAGGGAATCTACAGGTTGTTGTTATCCGATTGCAGCGATCCGGTGAATATTGGGAATCCCGATGAAATTACCATAAAAGAGTTTGCTGAGGAAATCGTGAAACTTACGGGTAAGAATAATAAAGTGGTTTACAAGCCGCTCCCGAAAGACGACCCGATGCAGCGTCAACCCAATATCGATAAAGCACGAAAACTTTTGGATTGGAGTCCGAAAGTCGATAGAGCGCACGGATTGCAAATTACCTACGACTATTTTAAGTCACTGCCCAAGGAAGAGTTGTACCGCAAAGAACACAATACGTTTGAGGGGTACGTGAGAAAGTGAGGGAGGCGCCGGTTTCAGTTCAACCAT
>PXEK01000330.1 GCA_003564735.1 Cryomorphaceae bacterium | reverse complement strand
TACGTGCTCGGTGTATACCCACCCAAAGTAAAACCAGCAATAAAACCACAAAAACCACGCTAAGGATCTGAGAAAATAGAAATAAAAACGAATTTGAAAACTCCATCTCAACAGCACTTGTATTATTCATATATTTTTAGTTCTATTGCTTCAGTGAAACTCCAATAAAATATTATATTTTTATGATGAGAGGCTGAGCATTGAGTTAAGAATTTTGCCGCGGCCACAAGCCATGGGAAGAAAAAGACCCGCAAACAACCCGGCAATGAAAACCCACGCATCGAAGAAACCGAAAAGAGTGTTCAATGCGTAGAATCCCCCGGCAACACCAGCACCGTAGATCATCGCATACACCGTTTGTTTAGTGACGTAAAAAGAAATAAGTGGAATCGACAATAAAATTCCAACGGTGAACGCGCCAAGTGAATACGAAGCGGAAACAGATCTATATGATGTTAAAAAAACGGTAATCATCAGGAAGAAGGTAAACAGGGCCGGGCTAAACCGCACCAACCAACGTTCAAATGATTTATTCTTGCTGTATTTAATTATCATTTAAAAATTTAGGTTACAGAATCGCACTGGGCTAAAAGCTACCTTACATTCGGGCTCTACTAATAAAATCCAACGCAATCTTCCCAGGCGGAAAAAAGCATCTAAGTCGATGGCAACCGATCCTTCCCTCAGAATAATGGCATCCTTGATGGAAGCAAAACAATTTTCTTCTGAGCCATTTATTTGAACAATAAAAAATAATAGCGAAATAATAATTACAATCAAATTTTTCATATTCATGCCGTTGAACCGCATAAAAATCGGCAAGATGCCGCTTCCACTTCTACCACCGAACCGCAAACCAGTGCCGTTCTCAATAAGAAGTACGCCATGAACGGCAGCTTTTGTTAAAAAACTTTTGGATCGAAGCCGTAAGAGTCACAAGCAGTCAAATGTTACAATAAATGTTGCCCCTTCTTCATCAAGGCCGTTCGACCGGGCGAACGCGACCGGCATTCGAGCGAACCGGAAGGGCGGCTTCCGCCTTTGCGCAAGCAGCTGCGGCGCGACTAAAGAAAAAAGAAAAATCAGCCGAACAGTTCGCTGTGAGAGCCGGTTCGGACAAGAATCAGGTCGGCTTCAGTCTTTCGGTAAACCAGCAACCAATCCGGATTGATGTGACATTCGCGGCAACCGGCATACTCTCCGATTAGGTTGTGATCGCGGTTCTTCGGTTCAAGCGGCTCGTTATTTGCCAACCGATCAATCACGGCCAAAAGATCGTCCTCGTTGCGATTGGAGGATTTTAGTTTTTTCAAGTCCTTTTTGAAGCGGCTCTTAAAGACAACATTATGCATCGTGAACGAGGTCTTTAACCGCTTTTCTGACTTCGCTCATACTCTTGTAACGCGGTAAACCTTCAATCGGTTCGTTAATCGCCTCCACAGTCTCCGCGTTGGGCAGATGGCGCACGAACTCGAGAACCTTGCTTCGCTCCTTCTCGGGGAGGCGCTTAATCTCTTCGATGACTTCAACGGCGTTCATGAAGGTTAACATCGGTGATTCTCCGGGATTTTCAAGCTTCTGTTCGCCGTGCTCCATGCGAAGCGTTCCGGTCAGCGTTTTCACGGGTCTTGCGTTTGCCGGTCTTGTTGCCAAGGTGGGGGTTCGGACTAGGACTTCTTTCAAGGTTTCGATGCTGACTTTCAATATTAATCGGCTCGTTTCCTGGGACTTACATATTTTCCCGTTTCCTCAGCATTCTTTGGGGTTACCACATAATCAAACCATTCATTTCGGAGCCCCCATCGATACTCCACTTTTTGCACTGTAAAGGAATTTTCAGTCTCTACCTTTCGAATATCTCCTTTAGCCGGTCCACCTGCAATCCACCACATGTACCAACAAATCACAAAGCTTACAGAAAGAATGCCTATCGCCCAAACATTATCCCACTTGCTTTTATTTCCGGATTTCATTCTTGCTTTTTTTGATGGTACCGATGATTCCCAAGAAAACACGCTGACTTGACCACCTCCCGACGGTCATTGCGAGTAAACGCGTTGCGCGGCGGCGGAGATTACTGCATAACCGGCGACGCGGTTATTCCCCGGAACAGATACGCGATCTTAAAATGGAAATTTCTCATAGGAACTGCGAACCTTTGTGTTTCCTCTTTGCTCATACAATTTAATGAACAGGCCCAGTCCTTTCATGGATCATGTATAATGTTGCAAATCCCAAGTGAACCAAGATACTGACCCCGGATTCAACTGATTTATCAATTTCTTTATATAATTCCTCGAGCAACCGTTCATTATCCAATACACGTCTTTCTTCCGATTCAGCAACGTTTCGACGAATGATAGCAGCATAAGGTTCATTCTTCCATACCTCCCCATTTGCAAGCCTTCTGGGAATCGGGTGGGTAAAGGCCCCTAGTGGAGAAAAATAAATCTGCCGCAAAAGCAGCAACTTAATAAATTGTTCTTCCACCGATTTAATTTCACGATTTGCCAGGTAGTTGATACCTAAATCCGGACGTCCAATAAATTGTTGGTAGCAATTTATGATAACTTCATCCAACCCACTGGCACCTAAAATAGATGGCTTCCAAAATGCATAGCTAATCGGTGTTCCTTCAAACCCTTCGTTCACCTGTTTTTCAACTATACGGACCAAGGCATTGAAGCACACTTCATAATTGCCCGAACTACTTTTTGATTCAGAAAATGCACTCGTGGCAAAAATGCAAAAAATAGATAACCATGTATTTGTATTATTCATAACATTTAACAATCTTTTAGCACCATCATTGATTTTTGGCGCGCCCACGTCCCGCCGTCTTGAAGTAACTACTAATGCCATTGAAAATTCCAGCTGCAATAAAAATCAAGCCGAGAACCCAATTAAAATAAACTAAAAATGCAGGAATATTATGGCTTCCACCTTGATTTAGCGCAATATTCATTAAGGCAGACGCACAGAGAAGAACAGCTCCTGTTAGACAATTCATATTTTTTAACACTCCGACTCCCATCGCAACAACATGGTTCTTCGCGGAATTCAGTGGATTTTGCGAAGAACCTTGAAGAAGTCCGCAATTTGGAATTGAAAATTTTCATCGGGAAACTAATGCATTGACCTCCTTTGCCTCTCTCAATCAAGAGTCAAGACTTGACCTATTTTTGTCTTTTCCCCTTCTTTTTTGCAAAAATAAAGCTAAAATATACAACCATCCAATCACACATAACAAAGAAAATCCAATCACAGAAACCCAATAATTCATGGGATCGTCTTGCCTGGATATCAGCTTTGTCTTGAGTCCAGTCCCGCCCATAGAAATTTCCCCAAACCATAAAGCTGCACTTACGAATGCGGTGAAGCCCAATATAACTACCAATAATGCAGAAGCTGGAGGGTTTTTAGATCCAAAATTTAATCGCATTTTTTGACTAGAAAATAGTAACTTTTTCATAGCTTATAGTTCCCCCAATAGTGACCATCGAGGACGTAGCTCTTGAAAAATCCGTTGAACCCTGACAAGTCCAACCACTGCTAGGAGAATACGTACATCCAAAAGTAAACAGTGAAACGTTACCCGTGACGCTGAAAGATCCTGTCCAGCCTTCATTAGCTTCTGGACAGCTACAACTGAAACCTAAGTTGACCTCAGCTTTAGGTCCATGCGCGGGGAGACAAATTCCTGCATAGAGGTTGAGACTGAAGCTTGCTTGAACTTCTATGTATGAAGTGCGTATACCGTCTTTTAAGCATTCACCAAAGGAAATTGTAACATCGCTCGCAAGGTGAAGACCCCATGCCCCTCCAATCGGGTAACACAGTTGAGCAGCATATCCAGTTGATACATTTAAAGATATGGCCGGCATGGAGACCAGTCCCAAAAGATCCACTCCATTCACCGGATCATTCCAGACAAACGCATACAGATTCAAACCACCCCGCTCCCCAATCGGATCCCGATTCAGCCACCGACCCATTTCGGGGCTGTAGTATCTATAGCCGTAGTAATACAAATCCGTCTCGCGGTCGAGGTGTTTGGTGCTGAAGCGGAAGCGGTTGGTGGTGGCGTAAGCTCCGGTGGACGCGATTTCGCGCCCGAAGG
>PXEK01000380.1 GCA_003564735.1 Cryomorphaceae bacterium | reverse complement strand
TCGAAAAAAACACCAAAATGGTATTCATCCCCGCCGGTATGGGCGGAGGTACGGGAACCGGTGCAGCTCCCGTAATAGCCGAGGCTTGTAAAGAAATGGGAATACTCACTGTGGGTATTGTCACTATGCCCTTTTTCTTCGAAGGGCGAAAGCGAAAATCACAAGCCGAAGAGGGAATAAAGGCCATTCGCGAGAATGTGGATACACTCCTTATTATCAACAACGACAAACTCCGTGAAATGTACGGAAACTTAAAAATGCGCGAAGCATTTGCTCAGGCCGACAGCGTATTGTCAACAGCCGCTAAGGGCATTGCTGAAATCATCACTCGTACCGGCCACGTAAACGTCGATTTTGAAGATGTGCGCACGGTAATGGCAAAAAGCGGTGTGGCCATTATGGGATCGGCGGCAGCGGGAGGCGAAAACCGAAGTATTGCCGCAGTTGAAAACGCCCTTGCCTCACCACTGCTCAACGACAACGATATTCGAGGCGCACGTTATGTTCTTCTCAACATGGAGTTTGGTAGTGAGGAGCACGAAATATCAATGGATGAAATTGCTGAAATAACCGATTACATTCAAGATGAAGCCGGAGCCACCGCAGATATTATCTGGGGTTACGGCGCCGATGAAAGTTTGGGCGAAGAGTTACGCGTTACCGTAATAGCCACAGGCTTCAATAAAAAAGAAGAAATAGGCGAGAATACAGCCGCCCAACCAAAGCGTAAAGTTCACACATTGGACGAAGAGCCCGAAAACAAGCCGCTTGAAGAACCCAAATCAAAAAAGCAAACAGATGAAGCCGCTCAGGAAGAGGAGGATTCTCCGTATTTAAAAAGTAACCGTTCCGAAAGTTCGGGAACCATCGAGTTCGACTTGGAAAACGATCGTACCCAACCTTATGAACAACCTCGAAAAACAGACGACTTTGAGCCTTTTTTGAAAAATCAAGAAGAAAAGCCTGACACCCCGGGCAAACCACGTTTCGCCAAAGCTGATGAAAATAAAAATGATGACGAGAAAAAAATAAGTACGGAAGAACAACAAAAACGCGCCAGGGCGAGAATCAAAAAAATAAGCGAATGGACGAGTCGAATGCGCAAACCAAACGGAATAACCGAAATGGAGAACGAGCCTGCCTACAAGCGCAGAAGCATAAAACTGGACGAAGTTCCCCACTCCTCTGAGTCACAAGTTTCGCGGTTTAGTCTAAAAAAAGACGAAAACGATGATGAAGGACGCGGCAGGCTGCGAGATAATAATTCGTTTTTACATGATAATGTTGATTAACGGGGGTTCATTCGCCTAATGCATTATCACTTAATATGTCAATGCGCAGCATGAGCAAAGAGCACAGCTCTTTTAGAAGACCCCGCAAAACATTTTGCGGGGTTTTTTATTTGTTCAATAAGCGGGTGTAGAACCGCCTGCATTTCTATTATATGAAAAAATTTAATAGAATTATTACAGCCGGTTTTTTTGCCGCGCGGTGCGATTGAATTTACTTTGCCAAAATATTTAGAGAGATGAGATTTAATGTGAGTGAAATAAATGAGTGTATTCGCACTCGACGAAGTATATACCCGGTACAGTTCTCGAGCAGAAAAGTACATAAAGAATTAATTGAAAACCTCATTGAGAATGCTCGCTGGGCGCCCACACATAAACTTACACAACCTTGGAGATTTAAGGTGTATTACGGTAACGGAGCGGCAAAATTCGGTCAAGACCACGCCGAAATGTACAAATCGCGGACTGCTGAGAGTGATTTTAAACCCGTAAAATACCGCAAACTAAAGGATAACGGCGAGCGTAGTTCAGCGGTAATCGCCATAATTATGAAGCGCGACGAAAAACTAAGCGTTCCCGAAGAGGAAGAAATCGCAGCCGTAGCGGCGGCAGTACAAAATATGTACTTAACCTGCAACGCGTACGCCTTAGCCGCTTACTGGAGCTCGGGCGGGTGCACTTACACCTCTGAAATGAAAGAATATTTAGGTTTGAGTGAAAACGATAAATGTTTAGGCTTTTTTCACGTGGGCTACCCCGATATTGAATGGCCGCGCAAAACACCGCGTAAAAAGCGAAATGAAATAACAGAATGGATTACGGAGTAAAACAAATGATCTGTGAAGGGGATATTCAACAGCTGTTCACACGCACTTGGAGCTAAAACAACCACTACCTCGATATAAACCGAACACAAAAATTAAACACGGCGACTATGAATGTAGAAATAAACAAACCGAAAGAGGTTATCGCCAATAGAGACAAAGAAGCTCTTGTTGAATATTACGAGCAACTTAATCCGTTCGAAATCGCACAATTCATCAGCGAACTCGAAACCGACGATTTATATTTCGCCTTTGAGTGCATTGACAACGAACAAATAAGAGACGTCTTTAAGCACTTAGAAAACGAAATCCAACAAAACATTATCGAATATCTAGAGCTTGACAGGCACAGGCTGGCCAAACTATTAAACGAACTCAAGCCCGATGACCGCACCGCATTGCTTGAAGACATGCCCGAGCATATCTCAAGACGCATGATTCAACTGCTCAAACCCGAAGAAAGACGAATTGCCGTAAAACTCCTCGGTTATCCGGAGGAAAGTATAGGCCGTTTGATGACATCAGAATATGTTGCCGTGCAACCTCACTACACCATGCCCGAGGTAATTCAACACATACGCAACTTTGGTCATGATTCTGAAACCCTCAATGTATTATATGTAGTTGATGAAAAATTGAGACTTGTTGATGACCTAAGAATTAAAGAAATTATTTTGGCGTCACCCGAAAAAACCGTTGCCGATTTAATGGATGACTCATTCGTATCACTCAATGCCGCCGATGATCAAGAAACCGCCGTAAAAGTATTTTTGGATCAAGACCGTGTGGCACTTCCCGTTGTAGATGGTGACGGAGTCATGTTGGGCATTGTGACCGTTGACGATGTCATGGACGTTGCACAGGAGGAGTCAACAGAAGATTTCCACCGCTTTGGCGCGATACGTGAGGCCATCTCCAACCCACTTACCGCCTCTGTGGGGGCACTTTACAAAAATCGAATAGTATGGCTGTTTGCACTCGTTTTTATGAATGTGTTCTCGGGTTATGCCATGCAGCAATTTGAAGCCACCATTCAATCTATGGTAGCACTGGTGTTTTTTCTACCCCTCCTCATAGATAGCGGTGGCAACGCCGGTGCGCAAAGTGCTACGTTAATGGTACGTGCTTTAGCCACGGGAGAAGTCGCCCTTAAAGACTGGGGTAAGCTGGTAGGTAAGGAAGTTTTTATCGCCCTTTTATTGGGCACAACCATGGCCGCTGCCGTGAGCGTAGTAGCCGGCATTAGAGCCCCCGAAATCGTTGTAGTGGTGGCTTTAAGTATGGTGTGCATCGTGCTTGTGGGTAGTGTTTTCGGGCTATTACTACCGTTTATATTTACACGACTCAAACTCGATCCCGCAGCGGCAAGCGCACCGTTAATAACCTCAGTCTCTGACATTACAGGGGTAATCATTTATTTTTCCATCGCTACTTGGTATTTGAGCGATACCATTTAGAAACCACCGTCAATGCGATAAAGTACAGTGTATTATGTTGGTCAGAACCCAAACCGTTTGTCCGAAACTCAAACCACTTGAGAGACTGACCCGACATTGGCATCAGGCCGGCGGCAGAGTTAAATCATCATTTTTATGGTAGGTTCGATGTTGAAAAGTTTCAAACGGCACGATTTTTCGCATTGTGTAAATTTATTAAATTTCCAATCTTGTAGAGTTACAAATAAACACGCACCGTTATGAATAATAAGCTTCTATTTACCACGCTCTTAAGCCTTATCACCCTCGCCTCGTTTGCCCAAAAACAAAAAACATTTGAAGATAAATTTAATCAAGGTCTTTTGCTTTTAGGAAGTGATAATGCCTCAGGAGCCGATGTGATTTTTGAAGAACTGTACAGCAACGACAGCTCAAACCTCAACTTAGCCTTTTTACTTGGTCAGGCTTATGCAAAGGGCAAGAACAATCATAAAGAGGCGGTTAGATTGTTGAACAAAGCGAAAAAAGGCTATTCAAACCACTATAAAAAGTTAGACCCAAAGGAAAGACGCGTTAG
>PXEK01000301.1 GCA_003564735.1 Cryomorphaceae bacterium | reverse complement strand
CCGTTACTTGGGTTGGGATACACTGTTATTCCGTAAGGATTTTCCATATTACCGGTAGAAACGGGATCCACACCAACGCGATTAAATATGCTCCTTTGGCCGCAAAGGTTGAACGCAGTGAGTCGCACATCGTAATTCCCCGGTTGTATGTAAAGATGTGTGGGTTCAAAATCGGTAGAAGTATTACCGTCACCAAAGTCCCACAAATAAGAATCTGCATCTTGAGTATTGTTGGTAAATATCAGCGTCAAGAAGTCCCTGTTTTGAGTAAAGCTCGGGTTGGGAAGTTCGTAGATTTCCACATCAACGGTATCAGATGAAAGACAAGTTTGGGTAGGGTCGGTGGCTTGCACCCAATATCTGCCTGATTGCGTTACATTAATACGTGTTCCTTGGGTACCGTTGCTCCACAAGTAGTTTGCTCTGGGGATATTTCCTTGGAGCGTAACCCCTCCATCAATGGCGCAACCCCAAACTAGAGTGTCAGGTAAATTCACCTCTTGACTTTCAATTACGTTCACTTCGTAATCATGATTACATCCTGTATTATTATCCGTAATTGTCACACGATAAATACCTCCCTGTGTTACCGTAATTTGAGGCAGACCGGCACCCGTACTCCATTGGTGTCCGGCAAAACCAACACCCGTTTGTAGGGTAATAGACTCTCCCGGACACAGCAATTCTTCAGTGGCCATATTGGAAGTGGTAAACGTGGGAATCGTAAACTCCATAGTGTCGTTATCAGGAAACTTATCATCAACCCCATTGGGGTCAGTAGTCCAAACCTTAATTTCATCACCTTGTTGAAAGTTGAAATCACCGACATAAATCGGTTGCGGTATTGTGCTGGCCGGCGGTAAAAAGCCTGTCCAATTTAAAGGTGTTTGATTTACACCATTCACTGTCCACTCAATTCTCACAGAAGTAACAGGATCCGGGCTAATAGTGGTAATTTTAACGTATAAGTCCTTATTCAAACATTCAGGCACTCCCGGTGATTCAATAGACGCAATTCCGGCATCATCAGGGAAAATATACTCAATTTCCAAATAACAAATATCTGAAGCCGCGTTATTCCCGTAGTGATACATAAATCCCGTATTTCCTGAGCTGTAATTAAAGCCTAAAGCCGTCCATCCTTGGTTATCTGCTTCAGTGGCCAAATCTGAAAGAACACCCGGGTCAATCTGACCGTCATACCAACCCGTTCCGTTTCCTCCGAAGATGTAATTGCTATTATACACGGGACCGGACGTTACTTGCGTATTAATTGCAGTATTCGTTGATGGTACCGGATCAACGGCTTCCATACCCACGATATTTGAAAACTTTGATCCGGTAGAAATACTTCCGATGTAATGATAGCCATAATAAACTGCATCTAAAAACAAAACTGCAGGAGGCACGGCAGACAAGTCAAACTTTGCCCACCCCAAAGAACCGGTGTTAGCAACGCGAATAAAGCCATTCGATTTACCCCCCGTTGCCGAAAACATCCTACCTGTCCAAAAATTTGTATTCGTCAATGGCGAAACATTGATTGTGGGATCTAGTGATACAGGGAAATTCCTTGAGCTCGCTTTCAACCATTCAATAGGAAATGTAATGTTCAGCACGTACTCACCGTTTCCTTTGTCTTCAAAAGCTATTTCTCCGTTAATCATCAAGTCTTCATCACTTTCGTAGTTTTTATCCTCTAAAAAAGTTTCAGTAGCCACAGGCTGAGGAATAAAAGCAATCTCTTTGCCCTGCGATTTTGAGTAAATAGAAACGCCATAGCCAGAACGCTCTAAATACCAATCGTTGGGCAGTTCAAGTGTTTCGGTAATTTGAATGGAATTCGCCCCGGAGGGAACATTGTTCAAAAAAGATTGTGATTTAATCACCACATCAAACTTTCTTTGATCGTTTTGCTGTGTATATTTTACATCCGCACCCGGAAAAACATCACCGTAAACAATGCTGTTTCCTTGAACCTGAGCACTGTGATTCGCATCGGGAGTAAAAGCACTTAGTTCGCCCTGAGCTCCCACAAAGCTCAACCGAGAAACGCTCTCTTTCACTTCTTTGTCGTCAACAATCAAAACCGGACTAAAGTTATTCAAGTTCGCCGGGTAGAACGTTTTGTATGAGTTTTCCAATGCCGCGAAAGGGTAATCGATATATTGACCTGAATTATTTGCGGAAATCTCTAAATTGATATCTTCCCAATTTTCGTTCTTTTCATAATGAATGGAAGTGGGGGAAGAAAATAGTTTTCCTTTTTTATTCCCGGGCGAGAACGTTTTAGAAGTTCGTGTTCTCATGTGAACCAGTTCCTCTAATTCACCGTTATCCACAGCTTCTGTCCATGGAGCCCCTTTTTTCACCTCTTCTGCACTGAGAAGTGCCGGAATTATCATCATCATAATGACAACAAAAACAGAACCTTTATTGCTAAGAATTGACATTTTCATATTACCGTCATTTATTATTTTCTAACTATTTTCTTAATTCCTATAACCTTGGTATCCGCTTTCAATCTAAACAGATAAACCCCCGAATCCAAATCTGCAAGTTCAAAAGTGATTGTTTGATTTTGGCTTACATTTCCGAGGTTAAAAGTTTTCACTATTCTACCGCCAAGATCAAGAATCTCAGCTGTAAAATTTTCTTTGTCCCCGGCAGTAACATCTACATTCAACGTAGAAACCGTTGGATTAGGATACAGCGAAAATGAACCTTCGCTATCTATATTTTCACCCACAAACGTACTGTTTTGACGATCAACCGTAAACTCTTTAACGGCCGTATCAGAAAAGCAGTTATTACTTGCAATGAGTGTAACGGTGTAAGTACCGTCAGTAGCGAAACGTCGCGACGGACTCAAATCCTGAGATGTTGCATTATCACCAAAATTCCAGAAGAAATCTGTTGCATTTTGAGATTGGTTGTGAAATGCCACAGTTAAATATCCGATTGAGCCGGTAAAATCAGCAGTAACGGGGAAAAGGAATTCTACGTCAACGGTATCAGACGAAGTGCAAGACCCTGAAGTATCTGTCACTTCTACCCAGTATTGCCCTGAAGATTGTACATCAATTGTATTTGAAGACTCACCCGTACTCCAATTAAACGTACCTCGATTAAGATTTGTGCTCAAATTTACATCATCGCCATCACAGCCCTCGAGAGGTCCCGAAGGAAGTCTTACAGGATTTTCTGCCGCCACAAAAACCGTATATCTTTCTTCGCAGCCGGTAACCACATCTTCAGTGGTAACGCGATATTGACCTGCGCTTGTAACGGTTATTGCCGAGGAGGATGCACCTGTATTCCAAGTGTGTCTGGCGAATGTCACCTCAGTATCAATGATCAAACTGCCTCCGTCACAAAGTAACATTCGAGCAGGCAGGTTCGCTTTTTGAAATATAGGAATTTCATATCGCATGGAGTCATTCGAAGAAAAGTCATCGTTCCCCCCATTTGGATTGGTAGTCCACACTAAAAGCTCGTCGCCGGGATTAAAATTAAATGTCCCCACAAAAATGGGTTGTGGAGAGGTACTGCTAGAATTAATAAACCCTGACCAATTCACAGGGGTTTGCACCTGACCGTTCACTCTCCAATTGATTGTTACACTTGTTAAGGGAGTGTTAGCTTGTGTCTCAACCGTTACGAAAACATCATTCGATTCACAATCATCCGGCGGCGCGGGAGAGTCAATAGAGTGAATTCCGGCATCAACTGTTTGCGCGCTTACACCCAAAGATAAAAGGATACAAACAAAAGCAGCACTTACTAATCGTAACTTTTTTTTCATATTCATTTTTTTATAAAATAATATGCGTATATAAATAGACGCACTTTGTGTAATTAATGTTGCCTCAGTTCAAAAATTTTTATCGTTCATATAAATACTGAGGCATAGTGTTTATTCATTGAAAACGCATTAATCATCTGCAAATCTAATAAAATACTCTCAAATCGCACGCATCTCATTTAAAAATTACCACTTCAGTTTAAAAGATATTAACCCGGCGGCTTTATATCTATAATTGTCAAGCAGCATATTGAATATCCTTGTGTTTGAAATATTTGATTACTCTATCGGGTGTGTTTTGTAACATTTCCATATGTTTCTCAACGTT
>PXEK01000274.1 GCA_003564735.1 Cryomorphaceae bacterium | reverse complement strand
GGTTTAAGTCGTGTAGGTTGGTCCTCACCGTATATATAGCGGTAATGTCGGCTTCGCCTTCAAAAGGATTTCCCGACCAGGCAATTTTGCTCCCCGACTCCACTTTAAAACGTTTGTTGATTACATCTTGAAGCGTAAACAGGTAGCTTCCTTTGGTGATTTCGTAATTCCTGAAAAGACTGAAGTCGAAGTTTTCATCAATACGCAAATCAATATCGCCTTTACCTTCAGCTTCAATAATATCGCCTACGGTTTCATCAAAAATGAGTTGAACAGAGGCATCGGGAGTCACCCGAAGTTTAAAGTCCATCAAAAAACCACCGCCCGTCTCCACAACTCTTTGCGGCTCTTCATCTTCCTCCTCCCTTTTATCGGGATTGATGAATTTCACGTAATCGCTTTCCAAGACTTCGGTCTCGTCACCCAGCGGAATTTTAAGGGCAGTATTCCTCCCGGTTCCGGCGTCTACGGTGAGTTGATTAACACCTCCACGCCGTGTTTCTATGGTTACGGTGCTTGTTTCATCCAAATTGGCTGTACCGTAGAATATATCATTATCCCGTCTAGTAGTATTCAGTACCTGAAATCCCTCGGGAGTGGTAATAAAAATATCGTAGGCAAAATCATTGAAGTAGTCGTGTATAACCGATACGTTAGTTACCGCTTTTCTATTTCGCGCATCTAATATTTGGATCAAATCGCCGCCAATTAAATCTCGCATCACGAAAAAGTCGGCTTTTTCAATTCGATATTTCGTATTCAAGTATATAACGCGCATCGCTATATCACGCATTTTGATATCGCCGGTTAAGTTCGGTTTTTCGGGGTTGCCCGTTAGGGTCAAGTTGGCACTCACCCCTCCTTCAAAGTCGTCAATAAATTCACTCAAAAAGGGTTCAGCGGTTTTAACGGGTATGGAGTCGGCAAGTATTCGTAAATTGAACATGGAGTCTTTTTTCGCCGGAAAAATATCACCTTTCACCGCTACATATCTACGTTTACTATCCTCAAAGGCCACATCTACTTTTAACTCTCTCTTTCCCGTGTAATAACGAGAATTGAGCTTTGCATTCCCCAGCGCCACATCGTTGAATTCAAACCCCGAGATACCCAAATTTGAATTCACAATCGGGTTTTCATATAACTCTCTGCCACTTACTTGGCCCTCCAATGTGCCTTTTAGCATAACGTTAAACTCTGAAAGAAGGAAATTGAAATTAGTAAGATCCAGTGCGTTGGCGGTTAGTTTCACTTCATCTTCGGGGTTTTTGGAAAGGCGACCGTCCACAATCAGCTGCTGGTTAGCATTGTAAAATTTAAATTTATCAATGGAAACGGTATCATCAATTTTGGAAATCCGGCTTTTACTGCTGAGGTTCCAAAGAGTATCGGCAATGAGGATGTCAGAATCATAAAAATCAAACTCAAAAGCGCTTTTACTCAACAGCTTGGCAGTCATGAAAATATTGCCCGCAAAATTTTTGCTCTCCAGTTCATTATCCCAGTTAATAAACAAACCCATGGTATCGGCGGCGGCTCTGCCCGAAATACCGATATTTCGAATATGCGAACTGTCTGAAATTCTTACCATATCGGTATGAAAATCCCACTCGACCTCGGTTTGGTTCTGACCATAATTCAAATTCATTGGCAAAAAATGCACGTTATTGTAGTACCAATCACCGGTTTTCATATCCATGTTAATGGTTTTGTCGTGCACATTAAAATCAAGGCTGAGTGACAGTGTATCGGGCCCGAGAAGTTCGGGAATAAAAATGGGGGTTATTTCAGAGGTTTTACTCAAGTTTAACTCAAGGTTGAAACGCTCATTGAAGGTGGGTTTCTCAACATCATCAGCAAAAGCCGCGGGAGCAATTTTATTGAACATGTAGGCAAAGGCCTTTGGCAATTTATCGAAGTTAAATTTACCGCTCAATGTGCTATTCAGGTGTTTGTTTTGTATGTTGATGACTTTACCGCCCTCAGTGGCAAGAGCCACCACTTCAGTTTTACCGGGTCTTGCCTGCCTACCGTTCTCTCGAATAAGAACAGAATCGGTACTTACCCTTCCCAAAACATCGTCAATTGAGGTTCCTCTAAAGTTAGATTCAATTCTGGCGTGTGAGAAAAATGAGGTATCGCGGTCGATAAGTTTGAGTCTTGAAGGATATATTTTTTGAATATTTGAACTGAAACTGAGGTCAAATGAATCACCGAGCAGGACATCTCCTTCAAAATCCATGACCAAATTGCTGTCTGAAATATCAAAGTTACCCGAGAATCGTTTGTTTTTAAAATTCCCGCCCACATTTATATCATTGTAAGAGTAATGAAATAACTCGAGTTTGTGAATGGTGCCGTCCATGTAAGCGTCAATGAGCTCAAGATCAAACTCCCGACCTTTCACTTGCGCGGTCAAACTTACTTTCCCCAAATCCTCTTCATTATCAACCAACTTACCAAAATTAAAGTGGCGCGCTTTGAGATTACCGCTGTACTCCATCACGTCATCTTGGTTTTGAGAAAGCTGCACATCAGTATCGAGGTAGCCCAATGCGGAATTCAACTCTCCGTTGGCCACAAAGTCTGCCGGGAAACCGGTAAAACTCCCCGTAAAGCTCATTCTTTGAAATTTGTTCACGGCATCGGGTACGGGTAATTTGTTGCCTTCTTTGTAGGGTGGAATGCTCAAAGCTCCAATATCTTGTGCATCGGCCATGAGTTGGTCAACATTGACTTGGAAAAAGGTATTCTCAAAATCGGGGAGGCCAATCATACTTGCGTTACCGCTCAAAAAGCCGTTTTGCCCAAAACTCAACTCGAAATTTCGAGCACGTAGGGCTGCTACCGTGCCTCGCACATCGCCCGTTATTTTAAATTTATCATGCCAGCCTTCCAAATCCGGAGCAAAATAGGTGATGTCTTTAAAATTTAGTTCAGAACCGATGAGCGAGCCTTTCATTTGGATTTTTTCATTGAAATCGGCATAGTCCACAGGGTCATCATACGTAAATTTTACATCGCCTATGATATGGCTGTTGGGCGTAATGAGCCTGAGGTTTTTCATTTCAGATCGATGGTTTGTATAAATACCGTGACCGGCAAACTCGCGCATTTCAAAGCCCGATTTCTCCTTTAACTCAAAGTGCATAAAGTCGGCCTCAATGGAATCACCGTGAATCGTAACTGTTCGCAGATGCAGGTAAATGGAATCAACCTCTATGTGATCCCAATCTATCCCGAAAGGAATAGGTTCGATGTTATCGTCATGAAAGTAAAAGCGTCCGTTACGTAATTGAAATTCTGAAAGATTGATGTTAAAAGGTTTGCCTTCATCTTCTGTATCGGGCTTTGAATCACCAAATTTATTGATAAGCATCATGAGGTTGGTGGTGGTGTCTCCTTCATACGTTCGCAGGTAAAATTTGGGTTGGAATAGTTTTGCGTCGCGTATATTCAAACTGTTTTGCTCACCGCGGAGGAGCACTTTCCACAATCCCGCATCTATTCTGTCGACTTGGGCGAGAGTATCACGACGGTGGTCTTCAACATACAGACCATCGATAATCAAGTGATCAAAAAACGAGATGTTAACCCCGTCCACACTCATACGCACATCGTAATGCTTTAATGCGTAGTTTGAGATTTGCTGAACGATGAAGGTTTGACCGGCCGGACTCGTAACCACGAAGTAAAGGAAAAGCATGAGGAATACGAGAAAAGCGACAATGCCGCTCAGCCATAATATGATTATTTTGAATGCTCTTTTGATACTGTTCGTTTAATTCGGTTTACGCAAAAATCGTGCGCGAAGGTACAATTTACCTACGGTTTTATGATTTGGTTATTGATTGGCCAAAAATTAAACAAGACACCCGTGATTGCCTCTTCCCCTCACAATAATATTTTACTTTTGGCCCGATTAATTTAAAGTAGGTTGTGCAGTACACTGTAACAATTTACGGGTTAAAACCGAACCTGAAAAAACATGGAGAAACACCTGTCATTTCCTCTCAAAAACCACAACACTTTTGGTTTTGACGTATTGGCCAAAGAGGCGGTAATTGCCGAGAGTTCAAAAGATATTATCAAATTAGCCGCCGCCGGCATGCTCACATCTTCTTCAGTATTTATTTTG
>PXEK01000245.1 GCA_003564735.1 Cryomorphaceae bacterium | reverse complement strand
AGGACACCCTAAACGTTTGTTTAATTGCTTACGGTATGTGTTTTAATGATACCGTATGCAAAGAGGTAGTCCCGCTGCGCAACATAAATAGTGTTCATGAACTCTATAACGATGAAAATATTAAAGTCTATCCCGTTCCCGCCGACCGGCATATAAGCGTTATGTTCAACGCATTGCCCTCAAATGCGGTTATTGACCTGTATGATGCGTCGGGAAAGCACGTGCGCTCGATAAATGCCGTGAGCCGCGAGGTCACCGTTCCTGTTTCCGATTTATCCCCCGGCGTTTATATGCTGAGGGTAAGCGGTTCTGACCAAAAATACACAAAAAAAATTGTGATTTCGAATCGTTGAGCCCGGGATACTTGCCTTTGAGAGTATTACTTTGATAATCGTGCAGTAAAGACAGTGCGACTTATCTTTGCGCTCTGAAATTGAAGTTATGCAGGAAAAAACCACGCTGTTGGCCATTGAATCGTCATGTGATGACACCTCTGCCGCCGTTATTCAAGACGGGATTGAGTTGAGTAATGTTATTGCAGATCAGGAGGTTCACGCGGCATACGGCGGTGTTGTGCCGGAGTTAGCGTCCAGAGCCCACCAAAAAAATATTGTTCCCGTGGTTGATGCGGCATTACGCAAGGCCGGTGTAAAACCCGAAGCACTCAACGCGATAGGCTACACACGCGGCCCGGGCTTAATGGGCAGTTTGATGGTTGGCGCCTCATTTGCATCGGCTTACGCGGCTGCACTCAACATTCCTATTATTGAGGTAAACCACATGCAGGCTCACGTACTGGCACATCTTATTCGTCCGCTCAACGCCCGTAATTTTAAAGCTCCCGAATTTCCGTTTTTGTGTTTGACCGTATCGGGCGGACACACCCAATTGGTGCGCGTAAACGACACCTTCGATATGGAAATTATGGGCGAAACCCGCGACGATGCAGCGGGTGAAGCTTTTGATAAAGTTGCTAAATTACTGAACCTCCCCTATCCGGGCGGACCACATATCAACAAGCTGGCAAACGAGGGAAATCCAAAAGCCTTTAAGTTTCCCGCTTCCAACATGCCCGGCTATGACTTTAGCTTTAGCGGATTAAAAACCTCAGTGCTTTATAAAATTCAAGCCGAACAAAAGAAAGACCCCGATTTTATTGAAAACAATAAGGCCGATTTAGCCGCATCTGTCCAATACGCCATCATTAAAGCGCTGATGAGAAAGCTTAAAAAAGCGGTGAGTGAAACAGGTATTAAACAAGTGGCACTGGCCGGTGGCGTATCGGCGAACAGTGAATTGCGCAAAGTGGTACGGCAAATCGCCAAAAGTCATGGTGGAAAAGCTTTTGTTCCGGAATTCGCCTACTGCACCGATAATGCGGCTATGATTGGAATTACGGCGTACTTCAAGTATATTTCAGGTGATTATGACGGGGTTTATCGTCCGCCCCAACCGGCCTTTACCGGTTTAAAAATGTGATTTTTATTGCTCCAACGCTCGACAGTCGAAATACGTAACATTTTGGGCATCCACTTGAACCGTAAATTCTAAAGGTCGGCAACACCGTTCACAGTCTTCAATAAAGGATTGCCGGTTTTGACTAGGGTCAATGAGAAGCGAAACGTAATCGGCACAAACCGGGCAGGTATAAAAATGTTCAAGCATAATTTAAAAACAGCTCGGTACGCAAAGAGTTTATAAGGTGAAGCTGATACCGTTGGTCAAACTGTAAATAAAGCCCGTAATGGGCAATATGGGCCGGTCTTCATAATTGGCATTAAACGTACCCACGTACCTCAGTCTTTCCGTTAAATGCACATTTAAATTGACATCAGCACTTATGCGATTCCTAAACGCATCAATTTCACTATCGTAACCCGTTTGAAAAAAGCAAATTCCGTTCAAACTCACGTAATCATTGATACTCCATCGAGCGATTAAATAACTCGAATTTTTAACCAAATTCATGTAAACCGTTTCATCTTCATAAGGGTGCTCCCACTGTTCATATTCGTACATAAAGCCCAGCCCAAAACGCAAGGCAAAACGTTTTTTATCAAGAGCGGTTATTCGTAAGCCGCCTCCACCGAGCAAACGCGGATGTAAGCCCCTAAAATTATCGTATTGGTACTGTGCAAAACCTTCATAGCTCACCGTATTTTTACGTTTGAGTATAGTTCTCAAGTGTGAATACCCGGCATTGAGAAAAACACCGTCGTTAATTTGCAAATAGTCGTATTGATTCATGAGCATCAAGCTGTGCTCTTTGGCAATGTACCCCACGTCACCACCGAAGTTATAGCCAAATAAATTTACGGGATCGTCTACTCCCGCACTGCGGTTAAACGCCCTTATCGACGCATTTAAATCGGCAACAAAATAGTTAGAGCTGTCTTTTTTAGGGTCAATTTTCTTTTTATCGATATTGAGAATTTGGCCGTTCGCAATTGGAGTCACACACAAAAGAAATAAAATAAAGACGATAATTTTATATAACATACGGTTGTTTCTTATTCGGCTGCAAAATTAGCAAGCCGAATACGGTAACCGAAATTATTTAGGGAAAACAATACTGAAATCACCCCCTTCGCTTAAACTCGTTGAAATTGGCCGCAAAGGATAAAAAGTGAGTAGTACCGGCGAGGTGATATGAAGCAAGAGAGTAATTAAACATGAATTTGGATACTCTAAAACCCGTACCCAGTGAAAAACCTGCGAGTCCGCTACGCGCTTCAGTAGCGGCCAACTCGGCCCGACGCAGGTAGTTAAAACCAAACCTAATATGGAAATTATCGCTCGGTAAAATTTCGGTGGCAATGGTGGTGTGGCGCATCAAATTTTCAAATGAAAATGTACCGCGGTCGTCAACATCAGCGGCAGTGGCGCCGTTCGGGAGTATGAACGGACTCCCCTCTTGCGGGGTGTCGTAAAGTAAGTTGGGGCGTTGTAAATTTCCGGCATGAAAGGTAAACCGCAGCGGGGCTTTTTCCAGTTTGTAGCTTGCGGCCATACTCATTTCAAACGGCAGCGACTCGCGATTATCATTCACGTAAGGTTTAATTTGGTACCCGATGTTGTTCATCACCATACCGGCGGTAAAAAACTCCGCTTCACTTTGGTAATGCAATCCCAAGTCGAAGGCCGTTCCAAAACTGTTCCAACTGTCAAAAGCCGAATAAATCATTTTTGCCGATACCCCGCCCGTAAAATGGCGGCTCAACTTTTTGGCATAACTGATGTCCAAAGCATACTCTCCTGCCGAAAATTCTCCGTTACGCACACCAAATTCATCGGCGCGTTCAAATGTACCGTAGTTGATGTACTGCATTCCCGCGCTAAAGGTACCCACACCCGAAAAATGCTTGGCGTAAGTACCGTATCCAAAATTAATATCGGCAATGTAATTACTGTAAGTAAGCGCCGCCGTGTTGTCCATCACACTATCGAGTACCGCGGGATTATCCGCTACCAAAAACAAATCGGCATCACGCACACTAATCAGCTTGCCGCCCAATGCGGCACTCCGGGCCGATGTAGGAAGATCTAAAAATTTGTACACCCCGTTGCCTCCCGACTGAGCGTGGGTGGTTCTGACCGAAAAAATAAAAAGTATAAGCACACCGTGCAACAGAAATCTTTTCATACCTTTTCCTTGGGCAATAATACGAAGATTGCGCAAAAATATTGTTGCGTTATTAATAATTGATTTTGAAACAATTTGAACTCGCATGAGTTTACAAACACAAATAGAACTTTATGAGCGTACTTACATTTTCAAACGGCGATAAAATGCCTAAATTAGGACTGGGAACATGGAAATCTAACCCCGGCGAAGTTTCACAGGCGGTTGAACATGCAATAACTACGGGCTACCGACATATCGATTGCGCACATATTTATCAAAATGAAAAAGAGGTGGGTAAAGGGTTACACTCGGGAATGAAAAAGGCGGGTATTGCCCGCGGTGATATGTGGATTACGGGCAAACTTTGGAATACCGAGCATCAGGACGAGCGGGTGATTCCGGCGCTCAAAAATACACTCAGCGATTTGGGACTGGACGAATTGGATTTGTATTTGATTCACTGGCCGGTAGCGCTAAAACCGGGCACTATTTTCCCTGAAAAACCATCTGATTTTT
>PXEK01000399.1 GCA_003564735.1 Cryomorphaceae bacterium | reverse complement strand
GTATAATTCGTGATGAAATACCGTTTTAATATCTCACGAAACTGAGAGAGAGTCAAACACAGAACCTCAAAACTCTACCCGCCCTACAGAGAAAATTACATCATGATGTTTTTCATATTTCTCCGTGAGTGTCGTACTTATTCTCGAACTTTCTAAATCAGTTTTTGGATACGGCTTTTATAAAGTCCGATAACGGTGTTTGGCGCATGTTTTAGCTCAGTACTGAGCTTGCGTCGGAACTTCTGAAATATAAAGGGACAGTTTCTGACTTCCCGGCGACAGTGTTGCAAACGCAGCAGGGATAGGTTAGGGCAAGGAGATGACTTCGTGAAGCGAAAAGCCCGTTGGAATCCGCTACGCGGTGCCCGGGGCAATTCCACGGGGGCAGGCGAAGAGCGAGACCCGATGCAGGTGAAGTCGCGTGTTGTAAAAGGACAAGGACAGAGCATTTGGTTGCACTGCTTTTGCATTTATACACCCTAAGTCAGCTAAACTGAGAGGGTAAACTGATTTGCCTTCGGCAAACCGCAGATGACACCCTGTGGAATAAGCTGCGCTATGCCTATAGGCAAATTCCACAGGGTAAACTGATGAACGAGGTTATGCTACTTCTGTAAAAGAAGTATGCAGTTGGTATTTTTATTTTATTCCGGCGAGGACGCCTTGAAAACACCGACGTAGTGAGTGTTACTGAGCGTAGTCGATGTACGCTACGCCGAGCAGGGAGCGTGTCAATTTCACATGCAGACGGTTTTAAACAGCGTCATATTTGCGCTATCAGTGGTACAGCGAAGCTGTATCAGCGTAAAGGTGCAAAGAATCCTGCGCTGCGAAGCAGCAAATCTGTGTCAATCTGTTTTATATATGGCGACAGCGTTACAAACGCTGCCGAGAGTGACTTTCCTTTTCCAAACCTCCAAACCTTCCCGTTTCATGTAAGCCCCGCCACTTCACCCGCAACGAGTTCCGCTTTTCGCTTCACACTTCACCATTGACTCGACCTTGTCCTTGTCTTTGTCCGTGCCCTCCGCCCTCAGCTCTCCGCCTCTGCGCTCCCAAACTTCCCAACTCCCAAACCTCCTAATCCCGAATCCCTGTCTCACTGCGAACCGGCAAATCTGTACGAACCCGCTAAATCCGCGTCATCCGCGTTCTATAAAAAACTGCGTAATCTACTAAATCCACTCCACTTTATTCCAATTACTACTCCCGGTGACCAATCACATTACGCTCTCTCTTGCCAAAACGGTAAAGTTTTTTCGTTTTTTATGCCAAAAGGTCACTGTTTATGCGGTTTTTGTGACTTTTTTACCGAGTAACAGCTAAGGAAAGGATTTTGATTGGTGTGGAGAAAAAAATAAGAAACTATGAATTTTAATAAGTTGACGGCCAAAAGTGCCGAGGTAGTGCAACGCGCACAGCAGTCGGCGCAAGAGCGCGGACAACAATCCATTGAAACGGCACACCTGTTAAAGGCCGCAATGGATGAAGACCAAAACGTAATTCCCTTCATTTTTGATAAATGTAATGCCAATTCAAACGCGGTGAAGCAAGCCGCAGGAAAAATGGTAGAAGCTTTCCCTAAGGTTGAGGGCGGTAATGCCTACCTTTCACGCGATACAGCTTCGGTTCTGAACAATGCCGAAAAAGCGGCTAAGGTGAACGGAGACGAATATGTATCGTTGGAGCTCATTTTTTTGGCATTGGTGGAGGGTTCTGACCAAATAAGCCGACTCCTAAAAGATTCGGGGATTACGGCAAGCCAAGTGAAACAAGCGATTAATGAATTAAGAAAAGGAGAAAAAGTGAATAGTCAAACAGCAGAACAAACGTACAATGCGTTAAACAAATATGCCGTTCATTTGAATGAGCGCGCAAAGAGCGGAAAACTGGATCCCGTTATAGGTCGGGACGAGGAAATTAGACGGGTGTTGCAGATTTTGTCGCGACGCACAAAAAACAATCCTATTTTAATAGGTGAACCCGGCGTGGGTAAAACGGCTATTGCCGAGGGTATTGCCCACCGCATCGTAAACGGTGATGTTCCCGAAAACCTGAAATCAAAACAGTTGTACTCGCTCGATATGGGAGCTTTGGTGGCCGGAGCCAAGTACAAAGGTGAGTTTGAAGAGCGTTTAAAGGCAGTGGTTAAGGAGGTGACGGGATCAGACGGCAGCATTGTACTTTTTATCGATGAAATACACACTCTGGTAGGCGCCGGGGGCGGTGAGGGAGCTATGGATGCGGCCAATATTTTGAAGCCGGCGCTGGCCCGGGGCGAATTACGCGCGGTTGGAGCTACCACGCTGGCTGAGTATCAAAAGCATTTTGAAAAAGACAAGGCTTTGGAACGCCGCTTTCAAAAGGTTACGGTTCAAGAACCCAACACCGAAGATGCGGTTTCGATTTTGCGCGGTATCAAAGATAAGTACGAAACGCACCATAAGGTGCGCATTAAGGATGAGGCTATCCTGGCATCGGTGGAACTTTCGGAGCGCTATATTACCGACCGTTTTTTACCGGATAAGGCGATTGATTTAATTGATGAAGCATCCTCTAAAATGCGTATGGAAATCAACTCTATGCCGGCAGAGTTGGATGAGGTGGAACGCAAAATGCGTCAGCTCGAAATTGAAAGGGAGGCCATCAAGCGCGAAAAAGACGAGAAAAAACTGGAAAAGCTCAATAAGGACATCAGTGAGTTGAGCGATCAACGAAACGACTTACGTGCGCGGTGGGAGAGTGAAAGAAAGGTGATTGAGGGACTGCAAAAAACCAAAGAGGAAATCGAAAATATGAAACTCGAGGCTAAAAATGCCGAGCGTGAAGGCGACTTGGGCAAGGTGGCTGAAATTCGATACGGTAAATTGGTAGAGGCCGAAAATAAACTCAAGGAGTACGAGGTGGAGGTAGCGGCCATGAAATCCAAGGGATCGGCTCTGATTAAAGAAGAGGTTGACGCAGAGGATATTGCCGATGTGGTATCGAAGTGGAGCGGAATTCCCGTGAGTAAAATGCTGCAAACCGAACGTGAAAAACTGCTGAACCTGGAAGCTGAATTACACAAAAGGGTAATCGGGCAAGAGGAGGCCATTGAAGCGGTGAGTGATGCGGTAAGGCGCTCGCGCTCAGGATTGCAAGATGAAGATAAACCCATAGGCTCATTCCTTTTTATGGGAACTACGGGCGTGGGAAAAACGGAGCTGGCCAAGGCGCTTGCCGAGTTTTTGTTTGATAATGAAAACAATATGACCCGAATTGATATGAGTGAATATCAAGAAAGGCACGCCGTTTCTCGCTTGGTGGGGGCGCCTCCGGGATATGTTGGCTACGATGAAGGGGGTCAACTCACTGAGGCTGTTAGGCGTAAACCGTACAGCGTGATTCTGCTCGATGAAATTGAAAAGGCTCACCCCGATGTGTTCAATATTTTGCTTCAAGTTTTGGATGACGGCAGACTCACCGATAACAAGGGTAGGGTGGCGAATTTCAAAAATACCATCATTATTATGACATCGAATATCGGTTCTGATATTATTCAGAACCGATTCAAAGATTACGGTGAACACAATAAAGATGAGGTGATGGAATCGACCCGAATGGAGTTGATGGAAAATTTGCGCCAAACACTAAAGCCCGAGTTTTTGAATCGAATTGATGAAACGATAATGTTTAGACCTTTAAATGCATCGGATATGCTCGACATTGTAAAACTACAATTCGGCTTTATTCAAAAGCGTGTGGCCAAGCAAAACATACACTTGACGGCATCTGACGAGGTGTTGAACAAATTGGCGAAAAGAGGTTTTGACCCGCAGTACGGTGCCCGACCCGTGAAAAGGTTGTTGCAAAAAGAAGTGCTCAACAGCTTGTCGAAAGATATTTTGGCGGGTAAAGTTCAGCCCGGTGACCACGCTGTTTTAGATGTGTTTGACGATCGATTTGTGTTTAGAAAACCCATCAAGGAAGAGGAAGTGAAGTAACCTGAAAAACAAGTCACAAAAAAACCGCCTTCGGATTTCCCGAGGCGGTTTTTTTATTTTGTAAGGTTGAGGGAACTACTTTCCGAGTACTTCAGCCATTTTGCTTCCAATGTGTGCGGGAGAATCTACCACGTGAATACCGCATTCTCGCATTACTTTCTTTT
>PXEK01000194.1 GCA_003564735.1 Cryomorphaceae bacterium | reverse complement strand
TAACCACATCGCCCGTGGCCTCGGCAAACCCGACGTTGAGTGCCGCACTTTTACCGTAATTACGTCTGAACCTTATGCCTTTGGCATGGTTACTTTTTGCCGCTAGATTTTCAACAACGCTCCAAGATGAATCGGTACTGCCGTCATCAATAAAAAGTACTTCAAAACTGTAATTATTTTCATTCATTACCCCGTTGATGAGTTCAAATAACTCGGGGAGTGATTCTTCTTCGTTGTATAAAGGTATGACTACTGATATATCCAACACAATATGATTTTACGGTGTAAAGGTTTTATCCTCTTTTTTCATGATCCAACTTATAATGGTCACGGGAATGACCCACATCACCACAGAAGTGAGCCATGCGCCCAGCGTACCGGCTATAGAGTAGCGGTCGGCTTGATTTTCACTGTAATGCGCATTGACCATCCTTGATTTCAAGTTGCTTATGGTTTCCTCATCGGCGCCAAACATTTTCATATAGCCACCGATTTGATTTACTGAGGCATCAAAAACCTTATCTTCCAAACCCGGGTCAATGGCGCTGTACAAAGCCACTTCATTAAGAACGGTGAGCAAGGAACCAAAGAACAAAACCGGCATCATGGTTTTGAACATTGTGGCAAAATCGGCGTAGCCGCCCGCTTTTTCTCGCGCGTATTTGGCAATCACAAAAAGCAGCATAAACTTGAGGGTTAGCGGAATAAGGTTCCCTAAGGTGGATACCATAAAACTCACACCAAATGCGTAAGCTATGTATTGGTAGGCCATTAGTGGTACTGCCAACAGTAAACTAAACTTGGTGTAAAACTCAATGCTTTTTCCGGGATTCATTTCGTGATTATCGATAAGGTCACAAAGGTATACTTTTTGGCATGAACGGGTTTTATTGTTGTGCGGCTTTATTTTTTTGATCAGAACCGACAACCTTCTGCAAGCCCTTTGAACTTAAACTTCAGTTTCACGCGTATTCAGCTTTATGCGAAATAGTGGATTTTTTGTTAGTAGTACACCCTCGCGAACTCGAAAGGATGTGTAATTTTGTGCTTCTGATTTTAAAGTATGAAAAGCGTAATACTCAAAACGGCATCTGACTATTTGTTGCCGCTTCTCTTGCTGTTTTCCGTATTTATTTTGTTGCGTGGACACTATTTGCCGGGGGGCGGATTCGTAGGCGGTCTTATAGCCTCCATTGCTTTTATTCTGTACGCTTTTTCTAACGGATTGGCAAAAACCAAGACGCTGTTGCGAATGCATCCGGGCTTTTTAATGCCCGTGGGACTCATGATGGCATTGCTCAGCGGTTTAGCCCCTTTATTTATCACGGGTCAACCTTTTATGACCGGGCTTTGGTTTCCCGATCCCGCACCCGTAATCGGAATGATAGGTTCCGCACTCTTTTTTGATATTGGCGTTTACCTTGTTGTGGTAGGTGTTTCATTAACCATAATTTTCACCATTTCAGAAAACGCATAAACATGGAAATACTACTCGCCGTAACCGTTGGGTTACTTTACGCTTCGGGAATGTACATGATTTTAAGGCGCAGTTTGGTGAAACTCATTATAGGTCTCATACTCTTGGGTAACGGAGCCAATCTGCTTATTTTCATTTTGGGTCGAATAAGCAAAGGAAAACCGCCCATCATTCCCGAAACCGAAAAGTTTTTTATCGATGCCTATGCCGATCCCGTTCCGCAAGCGCTTATCCTCACGGCTATTGTGATAAGTTTCGGACTCCAATCTTTTGCCATCGTATTGATTAAACGAGCGTATAAAGTGGTGGGTACCGATGATTTAGATGAAATGAATACAACCGACGAAGAAATATGACACAGCACTTAATTCTGCTCCCCATCGTAAATCAGTTGCTCGTTGCCGTGTTACTCATGTTTTTTTACGGCAAGGTGAAAACGCAAAGAGTCTTATCGGTGGCGGGCAGCGTACTCAATTTAATCATTGCCGGCCTGGTGCTTCAAAGGGTAGCTTCGCACGGTTTCTTAACCCTGCAAGCCGGAAACTGGCAGGCGCCGTTCGGTATAACCTTTATCGCCGATCATTTTGCCGCACTAATGGTGCTGCTCACGGCAATATCGGGATTAGCAGTTTCATTTTTCTCCACCAAAACCATTCACGTTAAGCGCGTTAAATTCGGCTTTTTTCCCATATTTCACTTTTTACTCTCGGGTTTGAACGGCGCTTTTTTAACCGGCGATATATTCAACCTGTACGTGTGGTTTGAAGTCATGATTATCAGCTCGTTTGTGCTCCTCACTCTGGGCGCCCGCAAACAGCAACTCGAAGGAGCGGTGAAGTACTTTACGCTCAACTTACTGGCTTCGGTTATTTTTTTGACGGCCATAGGGGTGCTTTACGGCATCACGGGTACGCTCAATATGGCCGACTTAGCGCTTAAGGTGCCTCAAGTTGAAAACCGCGGACTTGTTCATGTTACCGCTATCTTGTTTTTTATCGGGTTCGGAATAAAATCGGCCGTGTTTCCGCTGTACTTTTGGTTGCCGGCCTCTTACCACACTCCGCCCGCCGCGGTTTCGGCTATTTTTGGCGGACTCCTCACCAAAGTGGGTGTATATGCCTTGGTGCGCATGTTTACCCTCATATTCACCGATGACCTTTTTTTACAGCGTATGATTTTGGGCGTTGCCGTGATGACCATCTTCTCGGGCGCTCTGGGGGCGTTAGTGAAGAATGACATGCGTAAAATATTCAGCTACCTCATTATTTGTCATATCGGATTTATGATTGGCGGCCTGGGTATGATGACCGAAACGGCTTTGGTGGGTGCCGTATTCTACCTCATTCACGATATTGTGGTAAAAACGAACCTTTTCATGGTAGCGGGGATGGTGAAAAAAGTTACCGGTAAGCAGGATACGCGTGTTATGGGCGGACTATATTCCACACATCCGCTTATCGCGCTATTGGCTGCCGTTCCTTTATTTTCACTTGTTGGTTTCCCGCCGTTGTCGGGCTTTTGGCCTAAATTGGAATTGTTTCGCGCAGCGTTGACAGACGGTTTCTATACTACGTTTGCCTTCCTTTTATTCGGTTCATTCATCACCCTTTTTGTAGTGGCTAAAATGTGGAAACGTGTTTTTTGGGGAGAAATAATTACACCCTTAAAACAGGGGTTTACCCTTTTTGACGATGAAACACCGCAAAGAAAACTCATGTTCCTTTTGCCTATTGTATTTTTGGCCTGCGTTTCCTTGTATATTGGGTTAGGAGCGAATCACGTGTGGCAGTTGTCGCAAACCATTGCGGGCGAGTTGATGGATCCGCAACCCTACATTGAAGCCGTTTTTGAAACCTTAAATTCCGCAGAGTATGAGAATTAAACTTTTGATGAATATTTTGCTGATGTTTGTGTGGGTGGCCCTTACCGGCAGTTTTGCCCCCGCAAACTTTTTATTCGGCTTTATTCTCAGTTTTATCACACTCACGCTTATTAGTGTGGGATCGGGGGAGCGCAAATATTTCAAATTTGTACCCAAGCTTATTCTTTTTATTCTGTTTTTCCTTTACGAACTATTAAAAGCGAATATTCAAGTCGCTTACGATGTCATTACGCCTAAGTTTTACATGAAGCCGGGCATTGTTCGCGTGCCGTTGGATGCCGAAAGCAATTTGGAAATCACGCTCCTCGCCAATTTGATTTCTCTTACCCCGGGCACGTTGAGCATTGACGTATCAGACGATAAAGAGGTACTTTACGTACACGCTATGTACGTTACGGATAAAGAGGAGTTTATCAACGATATAAAAAACGGATTTGAAAAGCGACTATTAGATATTTTACGATGAGCCTATACGATTACCTGTACTTTGTGATATTGCCCGTACTATCTTTTTCGGTGGTGCTTATTTTTGTGCGCTTTGCTAAAGGGCCCTCCCTCTCTGATCGGGTAATTGCTTTAGATTTACTCATTACCACGGGCATAGGCATTATTGCGTTGTACAGCATCATTAACGATAAACCTACTTTTTTAGATATAGCCATGATTCTGGCACTCATAGCGTTTTTGGGAACGGTGGCTTTTTCATATTACATGGAAAGGAGGGAGAAGAAATGACTGAAGTCCTCATTTTTATTTTGTCTACCGCGGGTGCGGTGTTTGTATTACTGGCTGCCATCGGCTT
>PXEK01000160.1 GCA_003564735.1 Cryomorphaceae bacterium | reverse complement strand
GTATAGGATCGACCCGCATTACAAGGTGAGAAAGTTCCACGCCGGTATGGATTTCTCGGCTCCCACGGGAACGGATGTTTACGCGACGGGAGACGGTACGGTGAAGAAAACGAAAAAAGGATTGCGCGGCTACGGGTATCATATCATCGTAGATCACGGTTACGGCTATGAAACACTCTATGCCCACCTGAGTGAAATCAAAGTGAAGCCCGGCAGTAAAGTAAAGCGTGGTGAAGTTATTGGAGCGGTGGGAAATACCGGGAAGTCGATGGGACCCCACTTGCATTATGAAGTACGAAAAAACGGTGAGGCTGTAAATCCCATTAACTTTTACTTTAATGATTTATCTCCCGCCGAGTACGAAAAAATGATCGAACTTGCCTCACGAGCTTCTCAATCTTTTGATTAATGACCGATTCTCCCAAGAACATCAAAAAAGAGTTTTTTTCTATTGGTGAAGTAGCCGAGGAATTCGGTGTCAATACCTCTTTGATCAGATTTTGGGAAAAAGAGTTTGATATCATTAAACCTCTCAAAAATAAACGAGGCAAACGTATGTTTCAAAAACGAGATGTGGATAATATCCATCTCATTTATCACTTGGTTAAAGAAAGGGGATTCACACTCGAAGGTGCCAGAAAAAAGCTGAAAAACGACAAGGATGAAACCGTAAAACAAGCCGAGGTGGTGAAACGACTTAAAAATGTACGCGGTTTTTTGGTGGATATTCAAAGCCGATTGTAAAACCCTTTGAACTCTTTTCTTGAACCGGCGTTTACGGTTCTGACTAAAAAGGAAAAAAGCAACATGAAATACAGGTTTACGTTTTTGTTTTTAACGGTTTTGTTGGTAGGCTGCGGCGGGGTAGATAAGTTAAGTAACAAAGACTTCTCTGATGTGTACCGCAAAAATGCGAAGCTCATTGAACCTGATTTTTCAGTTTATCACATCAATGATTTAAAAACGGAGGTTAATTTTAGAATTAACACCACACCTTTGGTTTATATCGAAAACCCCAAAGATAATAAGTTTACGGGCAAGGTGAAAATAGCGTACAAGTTGTACGAAAATTTTGAGTCCAGGAATATTATAGACAGCGCATCAACCATCATTGAAGATGTTACCAAGGAGGTGGAGGAAAAAAATATTCACGGTAAAATCGAATTAAAAATCCCTAGCGGCAGGGACTATTTTTTACTCGTTACCACGGGAGACGTAAATCGCGACCGTACCACACAACAACTCATTAAGGTTGAAAAAACAGGTGAACTCACCCGCCAAAATTTTAAAGTTACAAACAAAAAATCGGGCCTGGTATTTTTTAGGAATTATGTTACTCCCAACGATGAGCTTGAAATTGAGTATAATATGCTGGCGGCCGTATCGGCATTGGAAGTAGATTATTTTGATAAATCATTTCCCGTAACGCCGCCTCCGTTTGTTTTAAATCCCGATTCGCCCCCTTCAATGAAACCAAAACCTTTGAAAAGCCTTAGACTCAATAGCGATAATAAAGCCGCTTTTAAGGTAGATAAGCCGGGTATTTATCATATTAAAGCGAGTACGGAAAAACTCGACGGACTTACTTTCTTTTATTTTGATGATAAATTTCCCACGATTAAAAACGTCCGGGAAATGGCATCAGCATTGAGGTTTATTACCTCTAAAAAGGAGTACGAGGAAATCACCAATCACCGCCAAATGAAAACCGCCGTTGATAGTTTTTGGCTCAACACCGCGGGCAGTAAAACCAGAGCCAGAGAGCTCATTAAGGCCTATTACAACAGGGTTCAAAATGCCAACATGTTTTTCACCTCTTACAAAGAGGGTTGGAAGACCGACCGCGGAATTATTTACATGATTTTTGGCCCGCCCAATATGGTGTACAAATCTGCCGATAATGAAGCTTGGGTTTACGGTGAGGCAAATAATCATTTATCGGTTAACTTTGTGTTTGATAAAGCCAAGAGCCCGTTTACCGATAATAATTATATGCTCCGTCGTTCACCAACATATAAAAACCCGTGGTACAGAGCTGTTGAAACCTGGAGGCAGGGTAGGGTGAGTGCACTTGATTATTGATGTTTTTTTGGTCAGAGCCCAAATTATTTGCGAATTCCCAATCCTACGACTTAACTTTGCAATAACATTGGGAGTTGAAACGAACAGATAAAAAGAAATACCATGAATGAAGAACTTGAATTGATTTATGAGGAGTGTAAAGACTCTATGCAGGCAGCCGTAGATTTTTTAAACGGTGAACTTTCTAAAGTTCGCGCCGGCCGTGCTAACCCGGCAATGTTGGAAGGCGTGAAGTTGGATTACTACGGAACGGTTACGCCGTTAAATCAAGTAGCAAATATCAATACTCCCGACGCTCGAACGCTTTCTATTCAACCCTGGGAAAAAGGCATGTTACCCGAAATTGAAAAAGCCATCATCAACTCTAATTTGGGTTTGAATCCCCAAAATAACGGCGAAATGGTCATGATTAATTTACCCCCGTTAACTGAGGAACGACGCAAACAATTGGTGAAAACGTGTCGTGCCGAAGGTGAAAACGCCAAGGTGAGTATTCGCAATGTGAGAAAAGAGGCTATGGACGGCTTAAAAAAACTCAAGAATGACGGTATGCCTGAGGACATTATAAAGGGGGCTGAAGAAGAGGTGCAAAAGTTTACCAACAGCTACTCCAAAAAAGTAGATGATTACTTGGATGCTAAAGAGAAGGATATTTTAACCGTTTAAGTGATGTCAATCACATATAAACTCAATACGCTTTAAACCGTAGTTAAGTTTAATTTATATGCACCGGTAACAGGTCTCAGTGTAAGAAAGTCTAAAGAAAAGAACGAGATAAAATGATTGAGGAATTAACGGTAAGTGAGGTATTGCGAAATGAGTTGGGAGATATGCCGCCACATGCGCGCGTATGGATTTATCAAGCCGATGAACCTTTGGATGATAAAGCTTCAAATGTTATGAAAAATGATATTGACTTATTTCTTTCGGGATGGAATGCACACGGTAAGCAACTCACCGCAGCGGGAACATTTTTGTATAATCGTTTTTTAATTCTCGCCGTTGATGAACAAAAAGCGGGTGCCTCGGGATGTAGCATTGACTCATCGGTGAATTTTGTGAAAAAAGCTGCCAAAAAATTCGGGGTGGATTTTTTTAACCGAAGATTGCTAACGTATATAAGTCAGCGCGGAATTGAACAAAGAGAACTCGAAGCGCTTCCCGATTTGTATAAATCCGGTGAGGTAAAAGAACATACGCCCGTGTTTAATAACTTGGTAAACACTGTTGAGCAGTTGCACAATGAGTGGGTTTTACCCGTAAGTAAAAGTTGGCATAAAAACTTTTTGTAAACCGAGTACGTAAATTACAATCATATGAAAAAGCTCCTCTCCTTTCTGTTTTCAGTATTTGCAGCCTTCGCTTTGCTTATTGCGTGTAATGATGACGACGGTTTTGCGCAGTGTGAAAATCCACGAGTAGGTAGAGAATTTCAAGACACCATTTGTAATAACGATTGCCGCTTTCCCGTATGTGGTTGTGATAACCAAACCTATTGTAATGAATGTTTGGCCGGTAAGCAAGGTGTTGCGGTGAGCTATCATCACCCCTGCGGTCAAGATTGAAGAAGGTAACGCTTACATTTTGTGTATGCCCAGCCCCATATCGATTAGGGTTTGCTGCCATTTGTAGGCAGACTGCATCACATCATCGAGTGTATATTCTGCTCTCCAATTAAGTGTTTCTTCTGCTTTTTTAGCATCGGTGTAGATAGCCGGCACATCACCCTTGCGTCGTTCTCCCAACGTATAATTGAGCTTTTGCCGCGTCACTCTTTCAAAAGTATCCAGCATTTCAAATACAGTAACACCTTTGCCGCTTCCCAAATTAATGACTTCGTAAAAACCGGTAGATTGTTTTGTGAGCAACTCGTAAGCACTCAAATGAGCGCGTGAAATATCTTGCACGTGAATGTAATCCCTGATGCATGATCCGTCTTTAGTTTCATAGTCAGAACCAAAAACCTTCAATTCGGGGATGATGCCCGCAGCCTTTTGTGTAATGAGCGGCACTAAGTTATTTACTCGTTTTGCGGGCAGTTCTCCAAGTTTCCCCGAAGTATGAGCTCCTACCGGATTGAAATATCG
>PXEK01000199.1 GCA_003564735.1 Cryomorphaceae bacterium | reverse complement strand
CTGTACTCCAAAGGCACGTTTGGTGTTTTCACTACCCACTACTCCAACATTAAAGTAAAAACCGATACGCTGCCCGAGGCCGTAAACGCGGGAATGCTTTTCAATCGCAATACCCTAAAACCCCTGTTCAAACTCTCCATCGGTGAGCCGGGAAGTTCGTTCACTTTTGAGGTGGCGCAAAAAAATCGCATTCCGAAAGAAATTATAGAAAAAGCCAAAAAGCGTGTATCCTCGGGTAAATTGGATTTGGAAAAATCCATCGGGTCTCTACAAAAGGAAAAACAGCGATTACACGGCAGGAATGTAGATTTGAATAAACTGCGCAGGGAAAGCGAAAATGCCCGTGAGGAATACTTGTTGCGCAAAGAGGAAATGGAAGAGAAATTAATGCGCGTTCATGAAACCGCCGAGGAAAACAACAAGCTGATCAACTACGGCAAACGCTTTGAAAAACTACTGAAAAAGTACGACGGTAAAAATTTGGGGGATTTGATAAAGCAGTTCGTCAAGACCGTAAAGGTGGAACACACCAAAAGTCAAAAACCCAAAACTAAACCCAAGCTTGCGCCCGTGGACAAACAAAAGAAGAAAATCTCTTTGGTTACGGCACACAAACTGAAAAAGAAAATAGAGCCGGGACACACCGTGATTATCAAAGGGGCTAACGAAAAAGGAAAGGTGGTTGAGTTGGATAAAAAAGAGGCTGTTGTGCACTTTGGTCAGTTCAAAACCCGCGTAAAAATCGATAAACTACAGTATGTGAAGGGCTGATGTCGTTTGAACCTCGGTTCGCGCCATGCCTTGAGTGCAAATCGGCTTAACCCCACTCGTTTTCATCGTCGATATGCAGAGGAATTACGGCTCTGACCAAAAAAGAGAATCACTACATTTGTGCGATTGAAATTACCTGCCGTCAACAACACAAAAACGGCTTTATTACGATATGTCAGAATCCACACCTATAGAGTACGTAAAAGGAATTGGGCCGCAACGCGCCGAGAGGCTGAAAAAGGAGTTGGGTATTTTTACGGCTGTTGATTTACTGGAGTATTACCCGTTTAGGTATGAGGATAGAAGCAAGTTTTACAAGGTAAGTGAAATTAATCGCGACAGTGAAAAAGTGCAGCTTATTGGTGAGGTGCACAACCTCAAAGTAACGGGCAGCGCACGGCAAAAGCGAATGACGGCGGTATTTCGCGATGACACCTCAGCCATTTCACTGGTTTGGTTTAAGGGTATCGATTACTTTAAAAAGAGCATACAACCGGGTGTGAAATACGTGCTTTTTGGCAAACCTAGTGTTTTTAAGGGAACGCTCAACTTTGTGCATCCGGAGTTGGAGCCGCTGAGTGAGGCCAAACTGAAAAAAGGCTCTCAATTTAAACCGGTGTACAACTCGGGGGAGTACCTATCAAAGCTGGGACTCAACAGTAAGGGTTTTGAAAAGGCGATACGAAATGCGCTTATTGAAAAACACCACGAAATCAAAGAAACACTGCCCGATTATTTCCGCGAGAAATACAGTTTGATTCCGCGAAAACTCGCCATAAAAAACATCCACTTCCCGGAGTCGTTCGATATGCTGCAAAAAGCGCGGTTCCGACTAAAATTTGAGGAGTTGTTTTTTATACAACTGCAAATTTTAAACAGCAAACACACCAAAAAGGAGGCCTCACAAGGCTTTGTTTTCAACAAGGTGGGTGAACACTTCAATTTCTTTTACAAAAACAAACTGCCGTTTGAACTCACGGGAGCGCAAAAGCGCGTGGTAAAAGAGGTGCGTAAAGATACGGCCTCAGGTAAGCAAATGAACCGCCTTTTACAGGGCGATGTGGGCAGCGGCAAAACGATGGTGGCTTTATTGTGCATGCTCATTGCCTTAGACAATGACTTTCAATGTGCCCTTATTGCCCCCACCGAGATTTTAGCCACTCAGCATTTTGAAACCTTGAGCGAGCAGTTGGAAGGTACGGGCATTGAAATTGATTTGCTCACCGGATCGGTTAAAGCCTCAAAACGAAAGGTGCTGCACCCGCGGTTAGAATCGGGGGAAATTAAAATACTCATAGGCACGCATGCGCTGCTTGAAGATAAGGTGAAGTTCAAAAACTTGGGGTTTGTGGTAATTGATGAGCAACACCGCTTTGGCGTGGCGCAACGGTCAAAAATGTGGCGTAAAAATGTGCATCCGCCCCACGTTTTGGTGATGTCGGCAACACCCATCCCGCGCACGTTGGCCATGACCCTGTACGGCGATTTAGATGTTTCAGTCATTGACGAGCTGCCGCCCGGCCGTAAGCCCATTGAAACCCTTCACAAGTATGATAAAGACCGACTGAGCGTACAGGGTTTTATGAAGCGCGAAATTGAAAAAGGCCGACAAATTTACGTGGTGTATCCGCTCATTGAGGAATCGGAAAAAATGGATTACAAAGACCTTATGGACGGCTATGCAAGCATTACCCGCGATTTTCCTCCTCCTCAATACAGAACGTCGATTGTTCACGGGAAAATGAAACCTGAGGACAAAGACTACGAAATGCAGCAATTCGCTTCGGGTAAAACCCACATTATGGTAGCCACCACCGTGATTGAAGTGGGCGTTAACGTGCCCAACGCCTCGGTAATGATTATTGAAAGTGCCGAGCGCTTTGGGTTGTCGCAGCTGCACCAGTTGCGCGGTCGTGTGGGGCGCGGTGCTGAACAATCGTACTGCATTTTAATCACCGGCTTTAAACTATCGGCCGATGGTCGCACGCGCATGGAAACCATGGTACGTACCAACGACGGTTTTGAAATTGCCGAGGTAGATTTAAACCTGCGGGGTCCGGGCGACTTGATGGGTACCCAACAAAGCGGGTTGCTCGATCTCAAAATTGCCGATTTGGCACGAGACAACAAAATACTGCAACACGCCCGTTCAGCCGCGCAGGCCCTGATCCAAGCCGACCCACAATTGAGTCACCCGCTAAACCAAACCCTCAAAGCCACGTTTTTACGGTTTCAAAAACAACGACCCGACTGGGGTAAAATATCGTAAGGTGTGCCGATTTACTCGACTCAAATATTTAAAACCAATGTGCGTTACTATACCGTTGTGAGAAAAATCACCCTCATTTTATTCCTTCTGCTCGCCCAAAAGGCGCTCACCCAAAACGAGGTGTATCGGTTGATTGTATCGGGAGATACCGTATCGCCGCTCGAACTCATCAAACCCACCGCCAAAAACCAAGCTGCCGCACAAATCATCTTTACCGATTATCAAACCCGCCTTTATGCCGACGGATACATAGGCGCTTCCATTGACAGTATCACCCTTGACACGACCAACAATACCATCACCGCGCACATATACCCCGGGGAAAGATATGAATGGGTCCGACTTCACCCCGGCAATGCCGATGAAGGTATGCTGTCCAAAATAAGATTCCGAGAAAAACTCTACCGCGACGAGCCCCTCAACCTCAATCGCATCAGCAGGCTCATCAACCGCATACTCAACTACTATGAAAACAACGGACACCCCTTTGCTACCTTGCAGCTCGACTCCGTAACCTTTAACAACGGAAAAGCGAATGCCACACTCAACATCAACCCCGGCAAACGCGTGCGAATTGACTCTGTCAACATACTGAGTGATGATGACTTTCCCGAGACCTTTGTATTCAACTACATAGGCATCAGAAAAGGAGACCTGTACAACGAATCAAAAATCAATGAAATACCGGCCCGAATTGATGAACTCCCCTTTGCCTCGGCATTGAAAAATCCGGAAGTACTTTTCACTGAAGAAAAAACCATCCTCACCCTCACCCTGGAGCGACAAAAAGCCAACAGCATTGACGGTATATTGGGTTTTCAACCGCAGGAAGACGACGACGCGGAAACCATACTTACCGGTGAAATAGATGCCCGCTTTAGAAACGCCTTGGGCGCCGGCGAACTCATTGCCTTGGAATGGCGTCGGCTGCAATCCAACGTACTAACCGCCGATATTTACTTGGAATTTCCGTACATATTTGGAACACGCCTGGGAGTGGAAGCCGATTTAAACCTGTTTAGGCTCGATACCTCGTTCATTAACATCAACCAGCGATTGGGTGTTCAGTACTTTTTTAAGGGCGACAGGCGCATCACCGGCTTTGTGCAGCGCAATATCACCAACCTCATTGATACCGAGCCCTTTCGAGAGGCAACTG
>PXEK01000057.1 GCA_003564735.1 Cryomorphaceae bacterium | reverse complement strand
TTAATGATACGGTCGCCGGGAACATTGCCTTTGGCAAAAAAGAAGCCTCTCGCGAAGAAATTATCAGTGCCGCTAAAGTTGCCAACGCACACGAATTTATAGAGCAACTTGAAGGCGGATACGATTTCAACATCGGGGATAGCGGCAACAAACTGAGCGGCGGACAAAAACAGCGGTTGAGCATTGCCCGGGCGGTACTTCAAAACCCCTCCGTATTGATTTTGGATGAGGCCACATCTGCACTGGACACCGAATCAGAAACACTGGTTCAAGAAGCTCTCGACAACTTGATGAAAAACAGAACTTCACTGGTTATCGCTCACCGACTTTCCACCATTCGAAATGCCGATAGAATCATTGTGCTGAAAAACGGCAAGATTGTTGAATCAGGCAGTCACGATGAACTATTGAAATTAAACAAAACCTATAGAAAACTTCACGACCTGCAAAACTTTAATTAACTTGCGCTCCATAACTTTCTTAAACAATATCACAACTATGAAAAAAGTATTATTACCCATTCTTCTTTCACTGACTTTAAGTGTACCCGGATTTTCTCAAATCAGCATCGACTCCGCAGATTTTGGTAATTTGGGCGACTTTGTCCCTGTTTTCACTGATACTCTCAATACCCTCGGACTCACGGTTGAGCCCGGTTCGGCGCAAGCGCAAAGCTGGGATTACAGTATGCTAAACGTGCACCTACACGACACCATCGTGTTTGACGATACAAGCAATTACGCCAATGCGGGAGATTATCCGGGTGCACAATTTGTTCTTCCCTTTGCACTGGGTAACGGGTTTGTTCAAAAAACCGACAGTACCATGGTTATTTTGGGTTTGGCCGGTGCAGGCGACGATTTTGGTATCGCTTTTCCCTTTTCATTTGCAGAACCTCAAACCATCATCAACTTCCCCTCAACCTTAGGGAGTTCCTTTACCGAAAGTAACATCTCTGAACAAACCATTCCCGCACCCTTTGATGAGGTTGACTCGCTCATCATTGGTGTGAACTTGCAATCATTTGCAGAATGTGACGCATACGGTGAACTAAAAACGCCGGCGGGGACATACAATGAAACATTGCGTCAATACCTAAGACTGGATTTTGTTATTGATGTTACCGCAGTAATTACCTTACCCATCATCGGGCGTATAGAGCAACCCGTTTTTGATACGAGTTTCTCCACTCACACCTATAATTTTCTGGCCAAAGAATCTACCTACACTATTTTGGAACTCAGCACAGACGAGCGTGACGGAATGATTTTAGGAGGAACCTTTCAAGCAGGCGACAAGCCACTTCCCGAGTTAAATGTTGAACAAATAGAATGTCCCGGCGATACCAACGGCCTCATAGAAGTCATTCAAGTGGTAGGCGGTATACCGCCCTATACATACGCTTGGAGCAATCAAAGTACCCAAAGTGAAATAACCGATTTATCCGCCGGTGTTTATACTCTTACGGTTTATGACGATGTGAATGACTCCTCAGTAACTTCAGTGACTATTTCCGCTCCCGATTCTATCACGGTTTCCGAATCTATTTCGGCTCCGTCAGGGAGCGGCTTAGAAGACGGCTCCATCAGGCTGGATACCGTCCTGGGCGGCACGCCACCCTATTCATTCAATTGGGATAACGGTGCCATATTGCGAAATCTCGAAGATGTGGGGCCCGGATTTTACAGGGTAACCATAACCGATGAAAACAATTGTTCTGCAGAATTTACATTCGAGGTGCCGGGCGCGGTAAATGTTGAAGAGCGCCGGTCTAACGATAAGTTAAACGTGTATCCCGTACCCGTAAACGATGTGTTGACCATATCCTCAGGGGTTGCCGTTAAAGAAATTACGGTTTTTGACGCCTCCGGCACTTTAATTACGAAAAAGCTCGTTAACCAATCAAACTATCAAATGGATGTATCGACTTTTAGTCCGGGCTTTTATTTATTCCGCATTACGGATGAAAATGATAACCGAACCATTAAACGCGTTATTAAAAACTAATACCTGCCTGATGAATCATAAATCGTAAACCGATTTGACAATAAATTTTTGAATAAGCCAATCGGGAATATTAAAGTGACTCAATTAGGCAACATTACAACCACAGTCTGTAGGGCGCCCTTTGCCCCCGGCTGTGACTTACAACTAAAACCACAGCTATGAAATTAAAAATTGGTATACCCGTTTTAATGTTTTTTACTTGGGCTTTCGCCACAGGCGTCTTTGCTCAAGAATGGTCGAGCGGATTGGAATTTGGAAAGCCTCGAGTTTCCCCCGCTGCCTCAATTGGTGTGGAGTTTAATAATGAAGATGTGAACATTCCGTTGAGAATGGGTGCTTTTGACAAACAAAATATGTTCAACGTGGGTCTGGAATTCGGAGCCCGACCAAGAAGCAAAAATGTTGAGCGACCCTTCGACGAATCCATCGTGTTGCAATTGCAAGAGCGCCGGTTTTTATTTGCGACCTACGTTGAAAAGTACGTATTACCCGTGCGCATTTCAAGCACTGTGAGAGCAGGATTTATGGCGGGATCATCTTTCGGGTTTGAATATACTACCAAGCGCGGATTAACGGAATCTGACATGTCTTCACTCATCGCTCCTTACGGGGGATTGAGCGTTGGCATAAAAGACGGGTTTTTGCTTTCTGCGGGCTACCGCCATGACCCTATCAAGGGAATTATTTCGCCGCATAGAGTCTTCTTTACATTTACGGGTTCCCTTTCCAAAAAAAACAAATAATCTCGTTATGAACCGATTCTTTCGTCCTTTCTGTCTCTTGTTCCTAGTGTCGGGCCTCTTGTTTACCGTATCCAATTGTCGCTCTTCAAGCTGCCCCGACGATCTCGACGAATGTGAATATTTTTCAAAACCCGACTCCGCACTTATTCACCTCTCTTTTCAATTCAACGGTGAAAACCGTGAGGTGCCCTATGAAATTTATCGCGGTACCATAAATTTGGATAGTCTTCGCGCGCCCGTCATTGAAGACGTGGCTACAACCTCTGAGTTTTCCATGCTACTGCCTATCGGGCGTTACACCGTTAAAGCCAACTACCTTCGCGGTAGTGATACCGTTTGGGTTATTCGCGGCGGCAGAACCACTTACCGCAGGTTTAAATGTGAACCCGATGAGTGCTACAAAGTAATTGAAGAAGATTACGCCATATTCCTGAATGATTGAGGCCGGCGGGTTTCCCGTTTTGAGGGTTGAGGCATTCACCGTACTTTTGCAGCTTTAATCATATCAACCAAATTGTATAATATGCACTTGTATAATAAGGTTGACAAGCGAGTACTGAAACAAAAATTAATGGAAGAACCCTTTAAGCGGGTTACGCTTTCATTTTATCGCTATGTCAACATTCAGAACCCCGAAGAACTTCGCGATCAACTTTTTGCCGAATGGAGTGAAATTCAATGCTTCGGCAGGATTTACGTTGCGCAAGAGGGTATTAACGCTCAAATGAGTGTACCCGAGCACAACATGGAAGAATTTAAAGCCCTGCTCAACAGTCGTAAATTGTTGCAAGATATGCCGCTTAAAATTGCAGTGGAGGATGACGGAAAGTCTTTCTATAAGCTGGTAATCAAAGTGCGGAAGTACATTGTAGCTGACGGACTTTCACCTGCCGATTACGATGTTACCAATGTGGGTAAGCATCTCAATGCTCGCGAGTGGAATGAGGCTATGAAACAAGAGGGTACGGTAGTAGTTGATATGCGCAACCACTATGAAAGTGAGGTGGGACATTTCAAAGGAGCCATCACTCCCGATTGCGATACCTTTCGCGATGAACTGCCTATGGTTTTGGATGAACTCAAAGATAAAAAAGATAAAAAAGTGCTGCTTTATTGCACGGGCGGAATACGCTGTGAAAAGGCAAGCGCGTTTTTAAAACACCACGGATACAAAGATGTAAATCAACTGCACGGCGGCATCATCGATTACAAAAGACAAATCGATCGCGAAAACTTGGACAATATGTTTCAAGGTAAAAACTTTGTTTTCGATGAACGGCTTGGAGAACGTATAGGTAATGAGATAATTTCAAAATGCCATCAATGCGGTAAACCTTGCGATACACATACAAATTGTAAAAACGACGATTGTCACCTACTATTTATTCAGTGCGAGGAATGTGCTAAAAAGTACGCCGGCTGCTGCAGTGTAAAGTGTAAAGAGTTCAATGAACTA
>PXEK01000037.1 GCA_003564735.1 Cryomorphaceae bacterium | reverse complement strand
GATTTTGCCGTTGAATCATTGAATAAACTTGTCAAGTCAAAGCACAATGTTTGTGCTGTGGTTACCTCCGTAGATAAACCCGCGGGAAGAGGAAGAAAACTGCAATCGTCACCGGTGAAAAAGTACGCCGAAGCAGCGGGCATAAAGGTTATGCAACCTAAGAACTTAAAAGACCCGCGCTTTATCGAGGAATTGAAAGCTTTGAACGCTGATATTTTCACTATCGTAGCTTTTCGAATGTTGCCCAAGTTGGTTTGGAATATGCCACCGTACGGCACGGTAAACGTTCACGCTTCGCTACTGCCGAATTATCGCGGTGCAGCTCCTATCAATCACGTACTCATAAATGGCGAAGAAGAAACCGGAGTAACAACCTTTAAACTTCAGCACGAAATTGATACAGGGAACATCCTTCTGCAAAAAAAAGAGACCATTCACCCATCTGATGATGCCGGGTCACTACATGACCGATTGATGATTTCCGGAGCAGAATTACTCGTCGAAACACTTGATAGGCTGGTTGAGAATAAGCTACAAGAAGTGCCACAATCCCAAATTAAAGGAGGGAGACAAGAACTTCGGGATGCTCCAAAACTGAATAAAGAAAATACGCGTATCAATTGGTATAATGAAGCAGACGCTATTAACAACTTTGTAAGAGGACTCAGTCCTTATCCGGGAGCACATACAGAACTCTTTATAAACAGTGCCGAAGAAAAAAAGAAGGTGATCGTTTACAGGGCAAATCCCGTAAATGAATTATGTGACGGTGACCCCGGTACGCTCGCCGGTGTCAAGAAAAAACTTAAGGTCAATGCCGGTAAAGGTACTGTCGAAATTACGGAACTAAAGGTTCAAGGAAAAAAAAGAATGGACGCGACTTCCTTTTTAAACGGGAACAAACTAAGTAAAGAAAATGACTTTTTTAAATAGAACAATTATACGTTCAAAAACACCCAATCGAAAATCCTAAGATTTTTAAACCATGAAAAAGAACCTCATAGTTTTTACTACTATCGTCATGTTTACCTGCGCACTTAAGGCTCAAGTAGTCATTAACCCCGACACACTCAGCCTAAGCAACGATGATGACAACATCAGTATTGTTAAGCTTGAAGAAACCAAAGAGGCCACTTCTTTCTTAATTCGTGTTCGAGATGAGGTGCCTCCTCATTATCATGAAAACCATACAGAACATGTTTATGTAATTGAGGGTAGAGGAATTATGCTCCTGAATGATGAGCTTATTGAAATAGGTCCGGGACATATTATCTCATTACCTCCGGGAACAGTTCATGCCGTTAAACGTAAGGGGGATTTACCACTGAAAGTACTATCTGTTCAAGCACCTCAATTCAACGGTTCTGAACGAACACCCGCCGAGAGCCCTCTGTGGCCAATTGAGCATGAGTAGGGGTTAAAAACCTCGTGGTTATTAACAATTACCCTGTTTTATCAACAAAATGGGCGGTTTTTCGCTGAAAACCCTTGGTATTACTAGATATCCTCTAAATTTGACCCGAAATAAAATAATTTTCTAATCTAAATCTTTATTCAACATGAAAAAAGCAGATTTAATTGACGCTATGGCCAATGATGCCGGTATTACTAAAGAGCAAGCGAAAACAGCTCTTGATTCATTCGTAAAAGCTACAACTGACACTTTGAAAAAAGGTGATCGTTTATCACTTATCGGTTTTGGTTCTTTCTCTATTTCTAAGCGTAATGCCCGCACGGGTCGTAACCCTCAAACGGGTCAAGAAATTCAGATTCCCGCTAAAAACGTAGTAAAGTTTAAGGCCGGCTCTGAACTAGATAAAACTGTAAACTAATCAGTCACATTTATCCCGAAAAGCCCTGCACTACACAGGGCTTTTTTTTTGACTATTCTTGAGCAATATCTTCGAAAAGTGCTACTTTTGCACTTTAATGAACGTACTGTATCCCCAGTTTCTTTACGGACTCTTTGCTATTGCAATCCCCGTATTTATACATCTTTTCAACCTTCGCCGGCACAAAGTCGTTTACTTCTCAAATACTGCACAACTAAAAAACGTTCAAAAAAAGACACGTTCCACCTCTAAACTAAGGCATCTACTTACATTATTATCCCGAATCTTATTTATTGCGGCTCTTTCACTAGCCTTTGCACAACCTTATTTTACCTCCCAAGAAACGGCCGTTAAGTCCACCAAAAAAGGCATCTCACTTTTCGTGGATAACTCGTTGAGTATGGATGTTTCAACACCTGAAGGCACTCCTTTTAGCAGATCACTCCAATACGGTTACTCTGTATTAGATGATTTAAATCCACGTGATAAAGTACAGCTGTTAACCAATGACTTCTCGGGCCGTGATGAGCTCGCGTTAAACGCTAATGATGCCGCAGCTCAATTGGAAAACTTGGAAATAAGCGCATCTTCCAAAACGTTATCTGAGGTTTTAAACCGAACCCGGTCCACAGGTTTTCAAAATCAAAATGAGGAGTTCTACCGGTTTGTAATTTCCGATTTTCAAGTATCCTTTTGGGATCCTGAGGAAATAGAAGACAGAGTAAACGGTAAAACTATTTTTATTCCCGTGAACTCGACCCAAAATCCTAACTTATCAGTTGATAGTGTGGCGTTTAGTTCACCCGTAAGGTATCCAAACGTGAAAGATTCACTATTTGTGAGGCTAAACAATACTGCCGCTGATCAAAACTTGGAGACAAAGGTTGAGCTGCGACTTAATGATAAGCTCCAAAGCGTGATTAATGTAGATTTGCCGCCCGGAATTACCGATACCATTTTATATTTCAATGTAAGTCAAACAGGTATGTTTTGGGGTGAGGTGAGAATTGATGATGCATCGGCTCAATTTGATAATACGTTGTTTTTTACATTTCGTGTTCCGGATCAGTATAATGTGGTTGAAATTACAGAGAGCAAAAAGCCCCGACTCGACCCCGTAAGCCGAGTATATGGCGGAGATCCGTTTTTCAACTATTCATATTCAGATCCGGGTAGTTTTGACTTTGCGGGTTTGGAAGGTGTAAACCTCTTAATCGTTACTGAAGTAAAAACCGCACAATCCACCTTTTGGAGTGAGTTGGCTTCCTACATAGTGGAGGGGGGGCAAGTGATGTTTTTCCCTAATGCAAAGAATGAAGAACTGAACAACCTGTTTTTATCACGTATTGATGCCGGAAGCTTTGAGGCTAATGATACTATTCCCGGCGAAGTAGCTGAGGTAGAGTATGACCACAATTTACTTAAAGGGGTGTTTGAATCAAGACCCAAAAATGCCCTTTTACCGGGCTATTCCCATTTTATGCGCTACAACAGTTTAGGAAAGGCTTTTCTCCCGTTTTTGAAAAATAAAAAGGGCGATGCCGTCCTGAGTGAAATTAACGCAGGTGAAGGAAAACTATATCTATGGTCTATAAACCCCTCAAATTCTGAAATTGCCGGCAACACACTGTGGCTACCCATACTGTATAAGGCGGTATTTTTAAGCGCACCCCAAACCGATTTGTACAACGTTATTGGGGGGAATAGTGAAGTTATAATTGAAAACTTTAGGGGAGGTAAGTCCGGTATATCTATCGTTTCTCAAGACGGTAGCATTCGTTTTAAACCGGAAGTGTACGCCTCAAGGAGTGGTTTCAAACTCGACGTACATGATCAAATCAAAAAGCCGGGGATTTATAAAGTAGTCACAGAATCAGATGAATTGCTGAGTTACGCTGCATTTAACTATCAAACAGAGGAAAGTAAGCTGGAGTTTTTAAATGTAGATGTTTTGGAGTCTGCCGCTGACCTTGAAGTCTTTGACGATGTTGAAGTATGGAAAGGTGATTTTGATTTAGTTCAAGCTAAGATGGGTAAATTAGAAGTTGAAAGTACGCTTTGGCCGTTCTTTATCTTGGCGGCCTGCTTGTTTTTAGCCATTGAGATTTTGTTTTTAAGATTTATAAAATAGCAAACCCATGAGTAAAACACTACTTTCAAAAGTGAAAATTATTTGTAGGGAAAGTCAACACAACGGTGAAGTTGTTGATGTTTTACTTTCGAAAAATAATACCATACTCGAAATTGCTAAAGCCGGTTCTTTGAAAGATTACGACCGAAGTATAGACGCCGAGCCGATGAAAACCACACAATCCAAGGAAGCAGTTAAAGCGATTAAAAAGATATTTAGCAGAAATTATCTGAACCCACCCATTCTTATGAT
>PXEK01000254.1 GCA_003564735.1 Cryomorphaceae bacterium | reverse complement strand
GAATTACCTGAAATTATCGATACGGATTTACTTGATGTCAGAATCACGGGTATGGGGCTTTTGCTGGATAAAAATAATAAGACCTTGGCCGAGAATATGATTCTGGGCCTATTAATCGCCTTTGCGGGTATAGGGATTATTATGGCAGTGCTTTATAAGTCTGCTAAAATAGTGTTTGCCACCTTAATACCTAACATTATGCCGTTGCTATTCATTGGTGGAATTATGTATTTGTTGAATATTGACCTAAACGTTTCTACAGCAATTATTTTCACCATTGCCTTTGGTATAGCTGTGGATGACACACTACATTATATGAGCAAGCTAAAACTTGAACTCCATGCGGGAAAATCGTTCCTTTATGCACTAAAAGCCGCGAGTATAACCACCGGTAAAGCCATTACCGTAACCAGTATTATTCTCGTGAGTGGTTTTATCACTCTACTGTCAAGTTCATTCGCGAGTACCTACTATGTGGGGCTGCTGGTGAGTATCACCTTATTTTTGGCTGTTGTTATTGATTTAATCATACTCCCGGCGCTGCTCATTACCGTTGGCGGCACATCAAAACAAAAGGACTAATTTCGCAGCGACAAACCAAATCGCTTTGAAGATTACCGTATCCTTACCCGCCAATCATTATAACAGTCGCAAGTACACTTGTGAAGTACTTTTTATGTATTTCAAGGATGTGCATTTAGAGTTTGAAGTCGATGAGCAAACTGAAATATACAAGTTTAAACTCGACAACGGAAAGGAACTTCATATACATGATTTTACAGCTGCGTGCGACGAGAACTTCGCACAAATCTCCACTCCGTATCCGGGAGAAATTCCTAAGATTGACCAAGTTCAATTTGCAACGCTTGAAATCGACAATGAATCACTACCTTATGTCTCACTGTTTGGACAACCCGGCTTTGAGTCGTTCGAAAATAAGTTCCATTTACATACCGATATCATCGCCGGTTCCTTCTTCATGTTAAGCGGCTTTGAAGAGTTCATGCAGCCCGAAGTGAAAGATGAACACGGCCGATTTTCCGATGAAGCCTCTCTAGCGGTGCAAGCTGAATTTACCCATCGGCCGGTCGTAAATGAGTATATCGAAATGCTACGCCGGATAATGTCGAAGTTAAGAGATAAACCCTTTGCGTACCTTCGAGAATACCGCACTTTCGTAACTCATGACGTTGATGAAATTTACCGTTTAAGACCGCTTTCTAAAGCCATGAAGCGTTTGGGTGGAGACCTTTTGGTACGACGAAATTTGAAAGAGGCCTTCATCACGCTCAAGCAAACTGTACTTTCTTTCTTAACAGTACAAAAGGATCCTGCAGATATTTTTGATTACTTTATGGATGTATCTGAAAAATACGGATTATACTCTCACTTTTATTTTATCTGCGGGAGACCGGGAGAAGAGGATTTTCAATACGATATTGATTCACCAAAAGTGAAGAATATTATTCAAAATATCCGCTCACGCCGTCATCATATCGGTTTTCATGCCTCTTACGGCACCCCGGGTGATTTCAATCAGTTTACTACTGAATTGAAACGTTTGCAGAAGGTTTGCGGTTCTGACCAAAAAATTACAGAAGGTAGGCAGCATTTCTTACGACTGCGCATTCCTGATGTGTGGCAGGATTGGGACAATGCAAAACTGAAGGTTGACAGCTCGATGGGATACCACAATTACTGGGGTTTTCGACGTGGTATTTGTTATGAGTATCCGGTGTTTGACCTTGCGAAAGGCGAAAAACTAAACCTTTTGGAAAGACCCCTAATCGTTATGGAGGTTGCATTAAAGAGACAATTCCCCGACCCAAAAGACTTTAAAAATCAATTTTTTGAAGCTGTAAATACGGTAAGAAAATATGATGGTGATTTTGTATTATTATGGCATAACAGCAATATTAATCACCCCTATTGGCGGGAACACGCTGCTTTTTATGAAGAATTGGTGGGGTTTATGACTACCGCTATTGATAACGCTGAGGATAGATAGGCGAGTAGTGATGAAGAGTTCTGACAAAGAAGATAATAACCCTATCTTTGCAAAAATAGAGAACACTGCGCGCTTAATGCGTAAAACAACCTTAGTAAAAAGCCCTAAACACAGGAAATGAGCACTGTAACCGTTGTAATACCTTGCCGAAATGAAGAAGACTACATAGCCTTATGTTTAGATTCACTGGTGAATTGTGATTTTCCAAAAGATCGCCTCAAAGTGGTGGTTTGCGACGGTATGAGTACCGATGGTACCAGAACTATTTTAGAAAAGTACTCAAAGCAGCACTCTTTCATTTTTTGGTTAGATAACCCGCAAAAAACAACACCTTTTGCACTCAACCTGGGTATAAAAAAATACCCTGCCGACGTTTCCATTATTTTGGGCGCCCACGCCGAAATTTATTCGGATTATATTTGCAACTGCCTCAAAGCCTTTGAAATGAACAAATCAATAGGTTGTGCCGGGGGGATTATCGAAAATATCAATGAAGATTTGGAAACAAGGGCAATAGGAATGAGTATGGCTTCACCTTTTGGTGTGGGTAATGCTCATTTTAGAACCGGTGGAAAAGAAGGATATGTTGATACGGTTGCTTTTGGTGCTTACAGAAAGGAGGTATTCGATAGGGTGGGCTACTTCGACGAAAGGTTGACCCGAAACCAAGACGATGAATTCAACTTTAGAGTGATCAGGGGCGGGTTTAAAATTTATCTTTCTAAAAAAATAAGAGCGAAATATTACGTTCGTTCATCATACAAAAAGCTATACCGGCAATATTATCAATACGGTTACTGGAAGGTTTTTATCAGTAAAAAACACAGAACGTTCATCAGTGTAAGACAATTGGTGCCGTTAGGATTCGTACTTTTTTTATTTCTAGGTGCAGTTCTGTCATTTATTCACCCGGTATTTTACGGGCTTTATCTTGCAGGTATCGCCATATATATGGCGGGAGCCTTTTTCTTTGCAACTAAACAAAGTGATGATGATGTTTCCACGCTTAAAATCGTAAAAACCTTTATTATCTTGCACTTTTCTTATGGATTGGGGCAACTTGAAGGCGTAAAAGATTTTTTGATTTTAAACAAACAGCCTACGGCGTCTCATGAAATGCTTACGCGATGAATGGTGAGAAAAACAAAAATCGAGTAGTAGAGAAAAAGTCCGAATCAAAAATATCGTAATAAGGATAACAGAGTGACGCCGTTTACAAGGATGAACAAAGAGGTAAAATTACTGAATGATCAGAACCCATGAATAAAATTAAAGAAGTTATTGCGAGTATATTGAGCTCTGACTTCAATAAAAACTTAGGCGTATTGGTAACGGGTACGGTGATTGCACAAGCAATTCCCATTGCTCTGTATCCTCTTTTAACCCGACTATACTCTCCTGAAGACTTCGGTATTCTGGCTCTTTACATAAGTTTAATGAGCTTATTGGCAGTAGTATTAACGGGCAGGTATGAATTGGCCATCATGTCTCCTAAATCTGCAAAGGATGCAGAGTCTTTGGTAACGCTATGCTTGACTCTAATAATGGTGACATCTACAGTAAGCTTTTTAATCGTTTTACTTTTTAGTGATTTGATTGCCCAAAACCTGTTAAACACTCCTGCTATTAAACCTTGGTTGTATTTTGTCCCGCTTTCTGCCGCATTATGGGCCGTTTATCAAACCTTTATGTTTTGGGCCAACCGTCAAAGTAAATACAAAAGGATAGCCTTGAGTAAAATTACCCAAACGAGTGGAACCGGTTTCACCAATGCAGTATGGGGCTTAATTTCACCTGTCACGGCCGGCTTAGTTGTAGGCAGAATTGTTGGAGACCTGGCAGCATCGACTTCTATGGTTTATCAAACGATTAAAAAACAGCCTGATTTTTTCAAGTCTCCCTCTACACGTGCCATCAAATCGCTGGCACTAAAATATAGAGATTTTCCCACATATCTGCTACCCTCTAGTATAGTGGGGCAAGTAAATATGCAACTTCCCAATATAATTATTGCCAACTTTTTCGGGTCGGTTACACTTGGTTTTTACTCCCTGGGGTTTCAATTGGTCGTTTTACCTACAGCCCTGGTAGGGAAAAACCTGGGCGATGTTTACCGGCAACAGGCCACGGAAACCTACAATAAAAAGGGCAACTTTAGAGACGTTTATTTTGATACGCTTAAAAAATCGGCCTTGCTGGGAATTGTACCGTT
>PXEK01000069.1 GCA_003564735.1 Cryomorphaceae bacterium | reverse complement strand
GTTTACGTTAATGGCCGGCATGGGAAGTGTACCCTTACGCTCACGCTCGTAAAGTCTGTGCACACCCGTAGTGGTTTCTTCACTCAATCCTTTGATGTCCTTCACCAACTCAGGGTAGTTATCCAAAACCATGTTGGTTAAATCACCGCCGTCGTCCAGAATCATATTGAGGGGTTTACCGTCTTCAAAAGCAAAAAGCGTTTGTTCAATGCACCAGTCAAACTCCTCGGCATTCATGCCCTTCCACGCAAAAACGGGTACGCCTGCCTCAGCAATGGCCGCAGCAGCATGGTCTTGAGTGGAGAAAATGTTGCATGACGACCAAGTTACATCGGCCCCTAATTCCACAAGTGTTTCAATAAGCACCGCAGTTTGAACCGTCATGTGCAAACACCCGGCTATACGGGCACCTTTAAGAGGTTTTGACGCGCCAAACTCCTCACGTAGAGCAATGAGCCCGGGCATTTCAGCCTCGGCCAATTCAATCTCTTTCCTTCCCCAAGCGGCAAGTGAAATATCTTTTACTTTGTAGTTCGCTGTATCTTTCATATAAAAATTGAGTTGTTATTTACTTATTCTTTATTTTTTTGCCGCTGCAAAAGTAAAACTTAAGCCGACATGAACTACCCTCATATTTCCACCCCTCAAAAACACCTTAAAATCTATATCAACAAGTGCGCTGATGAGGAATACGTTAAGGGTATTACAGCAACCCTAACGGCTTAAGAATGTTCACTGTTCAACAAAATTACGTCGCCGTTACGTCGGGCCGAGTTTTTATCGCTCCGCAAGTTTTTGAGCGATGAGCTGGGCAAAACCGTGCATGTACACTACAACGCACACGGCAAACCGTACATCCAAAATGAGCCCTATGAGCTATCGGTGTCGCACTCCTCGGGGTTGATCGCTTTTGCACTTAGTAACAAGCGAGCCGTAGGTATCGACATTCAGCACCCCAAGCCTCAGGTATTGCGCATTTCAAAAAAATTTCTGAATGAACAAGAGCTTCAACAGGCAGCAGGTGACCTACTCAAAACTACCATTTTGTGGTGCGCTAAGGAGGCCGTTTATAAGTGGTACTCCAAGCGTAAACTCATCTTCTCAAGAGATATGCAAATGGAATTCGGCTCTGACCAAACACTAAATGTGCTACTCAAAACACCTGAAAAAAATCGGCACCTCACCGCACGTTACGAGCTCATATCGGGCATTCCGTTAGTGTATGTGGTTTGAATTATTTCGGTCAGAACCCCAACCGTCATGGCGCCGATTGAATGTATTACCCCTCGCCTACCGCCGGTACATTTATATTACCGCTTACCCGAAAACGATTTAAAGCCGGTGCGCTTTTTGTACTTTTGCGATTCAATTCAAAAAAACGATAGTAAAATGAATATGAAAAAAACAATGTTTACCGCGCTTTTAGCCGCGATTATTTGTGTGTCGGGCTATGCACAGTCGGTAAAAATCAAGTATGACGAGTACACCTTAGACAACGGACTCACGGTAATTTTACATGAAGATAACTCTACCCCTATAGTTACGGTAGCGGTAATGTATCACGTGGGATCGAGAAATGAAGACCCCTCGCGCACGGGTTTCGCTCACTTTTTTGAGCATTTGATGTTTGAGGGATCTGAAAATATAAAGCGCGGCGATTACATGAAAATCGTTCAAGATAAAGGCGGTACTTTAAATGCGAATACCTCGCAAGATCGTACGTATTACTATCAAACCCTTCCCTCTAATCAGTTGGAATTGGGATTGTGGTTAGAATCGGAAAGAATGTTACACGCCAAAGTAGATGAAGAAGGTGTGGAAACGCAACGCGAGGTAGTCAAGGAAGAACGCCGCCAACGATATGATAACCAACCTTACGGAGATTTCATGGAGCAAATGTTCAGCAGAGCTTTTAAAGGTCACCCCTACAGTTGGACGCCCATTGGCTCGATGGAACACTTGAATGAAGCTACGATTGACGAGTTTCGACAGTTTTACAAAACCTTTTACGTTCCCGAAAATGCCGCACTGGTAATTACGGGCGACTTTAAAAGTAAAGACGCTAAAAAACTAATTGAAGATTACTTTGGTGATATTCCGCAGGGTAGCGGTGAAATTCCCGAGCCCAAAGACGCTCCGCCCGCGCTTAACGGCCCGGTGGTAGATACGGTATTTGACAACATCCAACTGCCGGCGGTATTCTCAGCTTACCGCATTCCGCCCAACACTTCAGAGGATTTTTATGCCCTCAGCATGCTCAACACGGCGTTGAGCGGCGGTAAAAGTGCCAGATTACAACGTTCGCTTACCGATGACAAGCAAATGGCGCTTCAAGTGGCAGGTTTCCCGTTGGGACTGCAAGACGGCAGCATGTTTATTTTCATAGGTTTGCCCAATGAAGGCGTGGCACTTACAGATTTGGAAAAAGCCATTTATGACGAGGTGGAAAAGGTGAAAAACGAACTCATCAGCCAAGAAGAATTTGAGAAAATTCGCAACCAACAAAAATCAGACTTTGTGCAAAGCAACAGCAGTACCTCGGGAATTGCCTCGTCGCTGGCCACGTACAATGTATTGTATGGAAATACCGAGCTCATCAACAATGAGATTGACTTGTACATGAATGTAACACGTGAAGATATCCAAAGGGTGGCACGCGAATACCTCACCGATAAAAATCGAGTGACATTGTATTATTTACCTGCAGACGAGCCCGTAAAATAAACTGATTAACGAAATTCAAAAATCAACAGAAAGTATGAAAATGAACGATTCCATCATAAGCAAGGCAGCAGCAATCCTCGTTGCCGCGCTATTTACCTTTGCACTGCCGGCAGTTCAAGCACAAATTGACCGAAGCCAAATGCCTGAGGCGGGACCTGCTCCCAAAATACAGTTTAAGGATTATGAAACCTTTACCTTAGATAACGGGCTTAAAGTATTTGTAATTCAAGACAAAAAAATTCCGCGTGTAGCCATGAGCTTAATCGTGGATCGCGACCCCATTTTAGAGGGCGACAAAGCGGGATACGTTGAAATTGCCGGTGACTTGTTAGGTGAAGGCACTACCAACAGAGACAAAGAAACACTGTACAACGAAATTGAGTTTATCGGTGGTAGAATCAGCACCTCCTCTACTTCGGTTTATGCACGTGCCCTGTCCACCGAAACCGAAAAAGTTATGGACATCATGGCCGATGTGGTGAAAAACCCTGCGTTTAACAACGATGCCTTTGAAAGACTCAAAAAACAGGAACTTTCGGGCTTGAGAGCCGCCGAAAATGATCCTGACGCTATTTCGAGCCGAGTGAGCAACGCCTTGTTTTACGGAAAATCACACCCCTACGGTGAAGTGATGACTCGCGAAACATTGGAGAACGTCACCGTTGAAGATTGCAAAACGTACTACAACACCTACTTCAAGCCCAATATTTCTTATTTAGCCATTGTGGGCGACATCAAGCCGCGCAAAGCCAAAAAGATGGTTGAACAATACTTTGGCGATTGGCAACGAGGCGATGTGCCGAGCCACGAATACGAAACTCCTGAGCGCCCGTCAGAGCCGTTAGTCGCCATCGTAGATCGCGAAACATCAGTGCAGTCGGTGATTAAAGTGGGTAACATTACCACCCTTAAACCGGGAACCGGCGATGTAATCCCTATGAGCTTAATGAACCAAATTTTAGGCGGTGGATCTCAAGGCCGTTTGTTTCAGAACCTTCGAGAGGACAAGGCTTACACCTACGGCGCGTACTCCGGTTACGGAACTGATGAGCTCGTTTCTACATTTCGCGCCGAAGCGGATGTGAGAAATGAAGTTACCGACAGCGCCATTGTTGAGTTCTTAAAAGAGTTCAAGAAAATGGCCGAGGAAAAAGTGACTGAAGAGGAGTTAAACGCCGCCAAAAACTTTAGATCGGGGTCTTTTGCGCGCTCTTTAGAAAGTGCTCAAACCATTGCGCGATTTGCCATCAACATCGATCGTTACAATATGGATAAAGACTACTACAAAAACTACCTCACTTCCATTGAGAACGTAACGCGAACGGGAGTGCAACGTGTGGCGCAAACGCACATCGACCACAAAAACCCCGTAATTTTAGTCGTAGGTAAGGCTGCTGATATCGCAGAAAAACTGGAACAATTCGGCGAGGTACGCTATTTCGATGTTTACGGAAACGAAGTGGACGGTACACAGCCCGAGTTGCCTGAAGATCTCACCG
>PXEK01000213.1 GCA_003564735.1 Cryomorphaceae bacterium | reverse complement strand
TCGTTGTTCAGCCTTTTGACAATAATATTCCTTTCATGTCCAGTAACGGGATTACTAATTTTTCAGGAGACGGTGTTTTGATTGACTCCAACACTATCGAGTTGTGTGTAGGTAATTCGGTGAATTTTGATATTATTTTTGAAGACTCTCTCACTGCGAGTCAAATTCCCTCAGGTATTGGTGACTCTATAACCATAACATCGAATATTGCTGCTGCACTGCCGGGTGCAACAGTTACAGTTACCAATGGTAATCCGGCAACGATTAACGTATCATGGACTGCGCCGCCGGGATCCCCGATGGGTAATGTGTTTAATGTGGATATTGCTGATGATGCCTGTCCCATACCGGGCATCGGATCTTTTGCCTTCTTCATTAACGTGATTCCGGCCACTTTTGCAGGGCCTGATATCGAACTTTGTGAGGATGATACGGGCTTTATTAGTGTTGTTGGTGGCTCGCAATTTACATGGACGGTCCTTCAAGGCTCTCCCATTGCCCCGGGAGTGAATTTCTCAGATACAACCGGTACTACAGGGTCCAATGTTTGGATTTATCCTAATCAAAATATGATTTATAGAGTTGAATCCAACTTGAGTAGTACGTGTAACAACTCAGATACTATAGCGGTGACTTTATTCTCTAGGTATGATGCGGATTTCTTCTTGGATACTCCGTTTTGCGTAACCGATATCCCGGATACAGCTATACCGGTCACTACCAATCCTCCGGGAACGTGGACGGGTCCCGGTATTATTGATGGTCAAGTGGGTGCCTTTGACCCGGGAGTTGCAGGAGCCGGATCGATACCCATAAATTATGAAATTACCAGTGGTCAGGGGAACTGTAATACGGACACTACAATTATGATTGAGGTAACTCCCTTACCTGACCCCACAATTAATCCTCCTTTAGAATTTTGTTATTCCGGCGGGCCTTATAATTTGAATGCCGCAACCGGAGGAGGTGAATGGATTGGCGCATCAGTTACCGACCAAGTAAATGGTGTAATTGACCCCGGTGTACTTAGTGCACCCGGAAGTACGCCGGTTATTTACGAATTAACCACCCCGTGCTTCAACCGCGATACTGTGGATATACTGTTCTATCAAAACTTTGAGTTTGATTTAGTAGATACTCCATTGATTTTGTGCTCGACGGATACGGCCTCATTAAATGAGTTTATTCGCCCTTTTAGCGTAGGTCCGGTTAGTCCAAATCCTGCTGTTTACACGTGGAATGGCCCCGGTATCACTAACGCGGATAGCGGATGGTTTGACGCTTCAACCGTGCCGGGCGGACTTTCAGAGTTTATGATAAATGTTACGGCGGCTGATGCCAATGGGGATTGCGAAACTACGAAAAGTGTAAGGGTAATTATTGAAGAGCCGGAAGTGCCTTCAGTTACCGGTCCTTTGAGCTTTTGCTCTGATGTGGAACAAGCAGCCATTTTGACTGATCCACCGATGAAATTAGGAAACTCGGAAATAGCTCCCGTACCTCCTACAATGGATCAACTTTCTTTTGATCCGAACCGCCCCGGACGACTAAACCCTGAAAATGCAGGTGCCGGAGAATGGGAGTTTACATTCACTTATACGGATATAAACGGCTGTGTGGGTACATTGACCGACACCATTAGAATACTTGATACGCCCGAACCGCCGGAATTAGAAGAGTACAATTTTTGTGTTGGAGATTTGATGAATCTCGAAGCGACTTTCACAAATCACCCTGACAGCTTAATCTGGTATGAGGCAGATGAAAACTTGAATAAAACAGACGAGTTAGATCGAGGTACACCTTATTTACACGGTATCGCCTCGGCAATGGATGAAGGAACAGCAATTTTTGTAACCGAGCGTAACGGAGTATGTGAAAGTGCCCCCACATTGTTTGAGATTCCGATCAGACCTCGTCCCAATGCTGAGTTTACGGTATCATTTACAGATAGCATGGGTGTAGACCAAACAGTTTCATCTTCTTCGGCGGAGATTCGCGGCAGAGCGCCTTTTGGTGTAGAATTAGAAGCTGTTGAGCGCCACCCCGATGACGCAAGTATGAATTGGGATTTATGGTTCGATTGTGATCCTAGTGAAGCTGTTGAAGGGCAGCCTTGTCCATGGAGAGAACAAGGATACACGGCTGCCGCAGTTTATGAAAAGGAAGGTATATACAACGTTCGTTACATTAAGCGTAATGAATTTGGTTGCGCTGATACTGTTGACGCACAAGTAAACGTACTTTTCCAGGGCGCAATACCCAACGTATTTACACCTAATGCCGATGGTGTAAATGATAGATTCTTTATTCCGGGTGCTACGGCACTTCGTAATTTCAACCTTTCGATTTACAATCGTTGGGGAAGAAAAGTGGCCGATATCAATGATGCGAGAGAAGATGCAGGATGGGACGGTGGAGACGCGCCTTCGGGTACTTACTTCTTTATTGCCACAGGAACCAGAGGTGGTGGTGAAGAGTTTGTGGAAAAGGGACATGTTACTCTTCTTCGCAATGACTAATTAATTTCAAACTCCAATAGAAAAGCCGAGTGCATTGCGCACTCGGCTTTTTTATGCGGGTTACTTTCACTAAAGCCTGGGCGTTAAGCGCTTTCTGCGACGTAAGATGTTTCCGGGAGACTGTGGATTTTCTGAATGTCGTATTTTATCTATTCGTATTATTGTTAGCTTTCTACACGAGGATGAATAATATATAGGTTTAACATTGGTTAGCTTCCAACTAAAGACTTCTATTGTATAATTCGGGTTAAAAAGAGGTTAACTGCTAAATCATACACCGCTAAAATTGTACTTTTGAATCGTAAACATAATTATTACTATGAGAAATTGTATTCAAAACCGGATAATCCTGATGTTTCTATTTCTAAACTTGGCAATAGGATTGTCGGTAGAGGCGCAAATGCACGAACCCGTTAAGTGGACGTTTGATTCTAAACCTATAGGTGACGCTGAGTTTGAACTTTCTTTTCAAGCCAAAATTGAACCGGGTTGGCACCTGTACGGGACTGATATACCCGAAGACGGCCCCATCCCCACAAGTTTTTTGTTCGAAGAGTCTTCGGATTATGAACTTATTGGAGGTTTGGAATCTCCTAAGGGAATAACCAAAGAGGATCCGGTTTTCATGATGACCCTGACTTACTTTGACCTTGAAGCCGTCTTTACTCAAAGAATAAGGGTGATTTCTAAAAAAGCGAAGGTAAAAGGCGAGTTGGAGTTCATGACTTGCGACGATGAAAAGTGCTTGCCTCCCGAACTCCTCGATTTTAGTTTTGATCTCAAAAAATCTGATTCTCCCCAAAGCAAGCCTAAAGAAAAATCAACAGGAAAATCTGAATCTACAAATGCAAAAGAGCCCGAAGCCGAAAGCGGCATTCTGGAACCCGTTACTTGGTCTTTCGAGCACAAGAGAATAGGTGAACGCGAGTTTGAGATTATTGCTAATGCCAAAACAGAAGATAAATGGCATATTTATTCGGCCTACCTTCCTGAAGGAGACGGTCCTGTCGCAAGTGAATTCAATGTTTTGAATGATGAATACGTATCTGAATTGTCCGAAGTTTTTGAAGTTGGAGAACTGTACACCGGCTTTGATGAAAATTTCCAAATGGAGTTGTCTTATTTCAAAAAGGACGGTACGTTGATTCGGCGAGTGAAAACAACCAAAGATGAGGTGAAAATACCGGCTGAGGTTTATTTCATGACATGTGATGACAAGCGTTGCCTGGCTCCCACGGCTGTGGAATTCGAATTTACGCTGAGTAATAACGATTCCTTGGATGTGGCTACTGAGGTAGAATCGCGTTCTGAAAGTGAAAGTCAAAAAGAAAGTAAAGAAAAGGCAACCGGTGAAAGTGATGAAGAAATAGCTGAAAAGTCGCCGCGGGCTCAGCGCTCATTGTGGCTCATTTTTCTTTTGAGTTTTGGAGGCGGGTTTGCCGCGCTACTCACCCCTTGCGTTTTCCCGATGATTCCCATGACGGTGAGCTTTTTTACCAAGCAGAGTAAAACAAGAGCAAAAGGTATCTCAAATGCCATAATTTACGGGTTGTCAATTATCTTACTCTACACAATACTCGGCTTGGCCATTACCTACGTGTTTGGTCCTGATGCCCTCAACGCCATGTCAACCAACGAGTGGTTTAACTTCGCTTTTTTCTTGTTGCTCTTGATTTTTGCTATCTCTTTTTTAGGGGCTTTTG
>PXEK01000359.1 GCA_003564735.1 Cryomorphaceae bacterium | reverse complement strand
GTTGTCGCGCAAATAGTCAAACCCAAATTCGTTGTTTGTTCCAAAGGTGACGTCGGCTCGATATGCTTTTCGGCGCTCATCTGAGTTGGGGCTGTGCTTATCTATACAATCAACGGTAAGCCCGTGAAATTCATACAACGGGCCCATCCATTCGGCATCACGTTTTGCAAGGTAGTCGTTAACCGTTACAAGGTGTGTACCCCTGCCGGTAAGCGCATTGAGGTACACAGTCAAGGTAGCCACAAGAGTTTTACCTTCTCCCGTTTGCATCTCGGCAATTTTACCTTGGTGCAGTACAATACCGCCGATTAACTGCACGCGGTAGTGAATCATGTCCCACTTTATTTCATTTCCGGCAGCATCCCAAGAGGTTTTCCATAAGGCAGAGTTCCCCTTAATTTCAATGGAATTACGATTTTCGGCCAAAGCTTTATCGTATTCAGTCGCGGTAACTTCCACCACATCATTTTTAGCAAATCTCTTGGCTGTTTCTCTCAGTACAGCGAAGGCTTCCGGCAAAAGATCATCTAAAACGTCATTCAGTATTTCCGTAATATCTTCTTCAATGGCATCTATTTGGTCGTAAAGAGCTTCTTTAGCAAGAATATCGGTGTTTTCGTCATCATCTGCCTCGGCTCTTAGCGCCTCTATTTCCTCATTTTTTTCTTTAACGGCCTTTTGAATTCGGGCTTTGAACTCTTCAGTTTTGGCGCGTAATTCATTGTTTGAGATCTTCTCCAATTGAGCTTCGAGGCTTTCAATTTTCTCTACAATAGGAGTGATTATTTTAATGTCCTTATCACTTTTGGAACCGACTAGTTTGGTAAATACTTTGGTGATTGTATCCAGCATATTATGAAAATGTATTTTCTTGTTGTTATCGTGTAATGTAGGTAATGATTAACGCAAGCGCAAATGTAAGGTTATTTTGTGTTTGAGGTGCGCTGAATGACTCATAAAGACTTTAGAATTTCACGGGGTTCAGGGGTTAAACACACATGTGTACTCAAATGGCAACCAATCGGCGTTGTGTGTGTTTTTTGCTTTGCTATACAGAATCTTACAGGGTTAAAAAAAATTTTCATATCGGCTATTTCTCGAGCAATATTCACGTAAATTTAATTTAGGGCATCCTACGTGATTACTAATTTTGCCGAGAAATAGGGAGAAAACAACCCAAACCTTTGGAATCAATCTAAGATTAATGCAAATAGTTTAACAGTACGTGATATAACTATGAAGGGGTTACTTTTTACATTTTTCTTTGTTACATTTTCTCAGGTATTAATCGGTCAAATTTATCCCATTCCCGAAAGTGAGCCTGACACTACCAAATACATGGAGAATGTACCCAAGGGTTTCACGGAAATCCCCCACTTTACCTTTGGAAGCGGAATAGGAATTTTATCTGCAGATAGCTTATATTCGTTCAATTTGCGTTTTCGTGTTCAAAATAGAGCGGGGGTGATGTTTTCAGAAAACGACCCTACGGAGATTGAGGCAAGGGTGCGCAGGTTAAGACTTAGGTTTGACGGTTTTGTATTTAACCCTAAGATATTTTATGTTGTGCAATTGTCGTTTACTCGGGGAGATATGGATTGGGACAATACCGACTTTGCCAATATCGTTCGTGATGCCATGATTTTTTACAAGCCGCATCCTAAACTGCAATTGGGCTTTGGGCAAACGAAATTACCGGGAAATCGACAACGCGTCAATTCATCAGGTGATTTGCAGTTTGTTGACAGGAGTATTGTGAATGCGGGGTTGAACGTGGATCGTGATTTTGGTTTTCAAGCGGCATATACCGAAAATATATTCAATAACTTTTATACCGTAATAAGGGGTGCATTAACAAGTGGTGAAGGCAGAAACATTACCTCAACCGGGACGGGTTTGGCATATACGGGAAGGGTTGAGTTTTTACCTTTCGGGTTGTTTGAACGTTTTGGAGATTACTTTGAAGGTGACTTAATGCGTGAACAAACCCCCAAGCTTTCATCGGGGTTTACATACAGTTATAACAATAATACTTTAAGAACCGGCGGTCAAATAGGGTTATCCCTGTTTGAGCCGAGAGATATGACAACTGTAGGAACGGATTGGTTACTGAAGTACAAGGGTATCTCAATAACTGCTGAGATGCTTTACAGAACCAGTCCCAACCCTCTAACTTTTGACGCTTCGGGCGATGTGCGCTTCATTTATACGGGTTTGGGGCAGAACTATCAGGCGGGATATGTTTTTCCTTCAAATTATGAAATTGCCGGCAGGTACAGTCGCATGAGTGCTTCGGGAGAGGTTGCCGAACTTCATCCTAATGTACGGCATTTTACTTTGGGGTTGACAAAGTATATCAAGGGTCACCGTTTAAAGGTTCAAACAGATTTCACTTACGAAGTGCGTTCATTTGAAACTCGTGAAAATCCGGGGAATCATTTTATAGGGAGGTTTCAAGTAGAATTAGGGATATAAAAAAGCCGCTTAAAAGCGGCTTTCATTTTAGTATTCGTCTTCATTAAAGAAGAAATCTTCTTTGGTGGGGTAATCGGGCCAAATTTCTTCTATGTTTTCGTACTGCTCACCTTCATCTTCTATTTCTTGAAGGTTTTCAACCACTTCAAGAGGGGCGCCCCTTCTCAAAGCGTAATCTATGAGCTCATCTTTGGTCGCCGGCCAAGGTGCGTCTTCCAAATAACTTACTAATTCTAAGGTCCAGTACATAGTTTTATGTTTTAATATTAGCGCTTCAAACGATGCGCAAAAGTAATTTTTAAAGTGACAAAAACAATTCTTTATAAAAAAAATTAGCATGCCCTTATCCGGCGGGCTTCCACGGGGTTTCGGGAGCACTATTTTTGTGCGCTACAAAACGCGAAAGCACAAAAAAGTAGTCGCTTAATCTGTTTAAATATTGAACAATGATTTCATTTACTTTCCCCTGATTCATAACATCGATGACTCTGCGCTCGGCACGTCGGCAAACGGTGCGACACACGTGTGTGTTCGAAACGGCGATGTGACCGCCCGGCAGCACAAAGTTGCGCATGGGAGGTAATTCACTATCCATTGTGTCCATTGCTTTCTCGAGCATATCGATGTGTTCATCCGTAATATCAGGCAGATTAAAATCCCTTTTATTCTCGGGGTGAGTGGCCAAATGTGAACCGGCGGTAAACAGTTTATCTTGAATGTAGATAAGTTGACTGTTTACGGTTTCATCTTGAATGGAGTCACGAAGTACACCGACCCAAGCATTCAATTCATCAACAGTTCCATAGGCTTCAATTCGAGCGTTTGTTTTTTCCACACGCTCACCACTTAAAAGTGAAGTTTCTCCTTTGTCACCTGTTTTGGTGTAAATTTTCATAAATGTATTTTTAGTCAACCTTCAAAAGTTAGTGTAACGTCACTTTTAGAATTGTGTTCAGTTTTTTTGCCGGGAAAATTGCTTTAACGGTGCGATAAATTTGAGGCGTTTACGGTTCTGACCAAAATGTTATTTACCGTTGTAAACATTCATGGTGCGATCGGGACCTATGGTCGTAAAATCTTTTACCGCCGAGCAACAGAGTGAAATTCTTTCTTGTAGAAGTACTTCTTCATCGCTTGACCATTCCCCCAAAACGTAATCGACCTGTTGACCCTTGTGATAATCATTACCCACACCAAAACGCATACGGTGATATTTTTGTGTGTTCAGCGTTTGTTGGATGTGCTTAAGGCCGTTATGCCCACCGTCGCTACCTTTCCCTTTGATTCGTATTTTACCAAAGGGGAGGTTGACGTCATCGGTAATTACCAGTAGGTTTTCGAGTTTGATTTTTTCGTTTTGCAGGTAGTAGTTGACGGCTTTCCCGCTTAAATTCATGTAAGTAGAAGGCTTAATGAGTATGATTTTTCTACCTTTAAATTTAAGTTCAGCTACAGATGCGTAACGGGAGGGTGTAAAAAAAATACTCGATGCCTCAGCGAGGCTATCGAGTATTTTAAAACCTATATTATGCCTTGTATTTTCATAATCGGCACCTATGTTACCTAAACCTGCAACGAGGTATTTCATGAGCAATTATGCTTCAGCTTCTTCCTTTTTTTCTTCAGAACCTTCAGCTGTACCTTCAGTATCTTCAAGCTCTTCATCCTCAATATCATCTTCAACGGCACCACGTGCGGTTCGAACGGCAAGGATTAAACGGTTATCGGGATCCAAAAATTCTAGGCCGGGACGGTCAAGT
>PXEK01000400.1 GCA_003564735.1 Cryomorphaceae bacterium | reverse complement strand
CATTGGCTTTTACCACGGAGGATATACGTACGTCAGAACCTATTTTTTTGCGCAGAAAATTGAAGTTTTTACGCAGTCCGGACTGACTTAAGGCGATGCGGGAGGAGTGTTTTACCATATTTTTTGTATTTCATTCCAAACGTATTTTTTACCCCAACTGTTTTTAGCCATGTATTTAATTTTCGCTATTTCTTCTGTATTTACCATAGGTACGCGCGGAAGTACGGTTAAACTGTTGTAGTGAAAAGCGTATATTCGAGCCGCCAGTTGATAAAATGGTAGGGAGGATTCGCCCGGCAGCTCTCCGTTTCCGTGAACCGAGGGTGTAATGCCTTGCCCCCAATCTTGCCTACCTTCGTTGTTGGGGTTCAAAAAGAAAACTCGAACTTCACCGTTCTCTCTCTTCGCGGTTCTGAGTAAAGCGATGGCGTGAAAACCAATCATTTCGCCTTGCGCCGATGTTACGTAAATACCGAGCGGATTGGGAAATACGGCATTCGTATTCTCATTGTAATCGGGATGAAAGGCGGCGTAAAAGATTTTAAGGAACCCTTTGAAATCTTGAATGGAGTTGTTTAGCGGATTGTAATTGCTCGCAAAGCCTATTGGCACGCGGTCGCCATACATAGCGGGATTCACCCACTTGTGTGGATCTTCACCACGGGCTGCCGCCCTGCGCATCATTTCGTTGTAAATTTTATCCAAGTGCGGTACAAGTACAACGGAAACAGCATCCAAATCGTAGTCCAATTCATCTATCAATCCTTTAATTAATTTGCCCGACTCCAACTCTTCGTTCTCAAAGCGCATAATTAAATTATTGCGGGTACAAACCGTAATAATCATGTTGAGCAGTTTGGCGGGCTCATGTCTACTCCACATCGAAATACCGCGGGCACTTTGACATGTGTTGTTATTGCCTTGGCCTACGCCTAAAGGTTGTCCTAAAATACGGAAAACCGCACTAAGCAGCAGTTGTTTTGCCGTAATCTCTCCTTTTTCTGCAATGTATGACTTGAGTACACTTTCTTCTACCTCGGGATGTAAACGCGCGGTGCGCAGGTTGTTGATGGCGGCTCTTACGTCGCTGCGTTCTAACAAACCCCGCTCCAGAGTGCGCATGAGTCCGTACGCCGATCGGTGGTTTACCGGAGTCACAATTTCATCAATGATTTTATAAATGAAACCACGGTGATTCTCAAATTGAGCCTTTCCCGTTTTGGATAGCCCCATGCATGCGGTGACCAATTTTTCATTTTTTTGTAGCATAGCCCGCTTCATGAAAAGGGCCAAGAACGGATTCGTAAGTCCGGTTTCGTTCAGGTAGTTACTCAGGTGTTCGGCCTCGGTGGTTAATTCGTCGTTTGAGGCGTTATTTATTTTTCGGCTGTACTCATCATAATTAGGATTACCTTTAGATAGCGGTGATGGAGCGTAAAGCGCGTTTACGTAAAACCGCAGGGTTTCATCACCACGTGTATCGCCCGAAATATCTATTTTGTTTTTTACCGTTGAAATGATGTTTCGCGTGCGTCGCGTAACTACCGGCCGCTGAGCGCAGCTTAAAAAGAGTTCCTCGGCTAATGCCGCCTTTATTCCGTTTAAGTCTAACTTATCCATGATGAAATCAAAAAGCGTGAATACTTTTTGGATCTCATTATCAGTCATTTTTTGTCTTGTGTCTTCAAGTAAGTCTTTAAAAACAAATTCGAGGTTGTTAATCACCACCTCCTCCAAAAACTCGGTAGCCGTTTCGCTGTCCAACTTATCATTTTTATTTTCTGTGGCAGCCAGAATGCGCAACTCACTTAATGCTTCAAAAGTAGAGGCCGGATGCCCTGATTTTAGGGTACCTTTTACCAGTGACGGAATGAGTTTTTCGGGTTCGTTCCAGGCCGTACCTTCAAAAATACCTTTGTTTTGCAATTCTACGCATTGCTCGTAAATGAATTCCACACCTTTGCGATCGCGCAACAAGAGGTCTAGTCTGCTGCTCATTTTTCTTGCCTTTGGCTCTCGAGTTAAGGAGGTTGCGGAGTAAAATTCTTCAAGTGTTTTTTTAAAGTTTTCTGTATTTAAAGCGGTTTCTGTCATTTGCCTTTTTTGGTATTTACACGAATGTTTTCGTAATCAATTTCAATGAGTGTGTTTCGGGTTAAGTGCATAAAAAAACACCACGCTCAAGGCGTGGTGTTTATCGCGGTGTTTTTAAACGTAAAAGTCATAGGTTTCATATTTCTTTAAAAGCTCGGTCATGCGGTCGGCTTCCGGACCTCTAAAGTTAACGGTTCCAAAGTGGTTACCGAATCCTTCGCGATTGCCGCTTAATTTTTGACTCGTCATCGGGGGTACCAGATTGTGATCTAAAAAGTACGGGTCGTTTTCCAACTCTTGGGGTATTTCGAGTTTTGAAAACTCTTGCCGTTGCGGGTAAATCATAACGTTTCCGTAATAGTTTTCACACTTGTAATCCTCGGCGGGGAGTATTTCGCTGATTTCCTCCTCGGTAAGTGAGGGGTCGTGCATGAGCACAAAAGCTGCCAGTGCATCAAAATCATAAGCTTGACCCACCAACTCTAAAATGTGTCCGCCGGGAATTCGGCATGCCACCTCACCAAAGTTGAGTTCGTCATTTTCGGTGAGGAACCATTCGGGATGAATCATTCCGTACTCAATGCCAAACGTATCTACAAGCTTTTGCATCTCTCTCATAATGAGGGGTCGCTTCGCTGCCAAACCGGGACCCTCCGGAACAAAGTTTGAATACCCCAGCTTTACGTATTCGGTGATATTCAAAAACTTGATTTTACCGCCGTGAATAAAGGCTTCGCAGGAGAACTCTTGACCGGGTAAGTGACTCTCTGCCAAACAAGGAAAGTCACCGTCTTCCATTTTTCCGTAAATATCATCTCTTGAACGAAGTAAACGATGCCCCACGGTTCCCGCGCCGGCAAAGGGCTTCACGTGTACCCAACTGTCCTCTTCGCCCGGCAATTGCAAATTAGCCTCGTTGAGTCGGTTCATAAATTTTTCAACCTCTGCGCGGTTATGTACTTCTTCGAATAAACCTACACGCAGACCGCTAATCAGCGCTTTTCGCTTCATCATGGCCTTGTTTCTAAACAAAAAAGCGCGGTTTAAAACACGAGGATCGTCGCGGTAAATACTGTTGATCGCATAAGCCCACTCCACCGTTTCCTCAAATAGAGGTACGGCGACATCAGCATTAAACGGTTTCAACTTTTCCACTAAATCTAAAGAGTTGGAGGAGTCACTCCATTCATCTAATTGATAAGATACAAAAGGTATATCGTGTTCTTTTGCGTAGTTTTCAAAATCGGGTAAGGAAACAACAACAAAGGGTTTATCGAGTTTTTTCATACTTTCTATGACAGGTAAACTCCAACCTATCAATGCATAACACTTAGCCATACTATGATGATTTTTTAAAGTGAATATTTCGCGATTTTCGCAAAATTGATTTCTGCACTAAATTAACAAAAAGAACGGACAGCACAGGTATTTCAACCGAAAATAAGGTTAAAGTATCTTGTTAGTGCATAATACGAGGGCGATGGAGTGATGGGTTAAAGGAATACTTCAACAATGAAGCCCGGGATTACAATCAAGACCAAAGTGTATCGAGCGTGTACGGACTTCCTTCGGGAGTCCAAAAACTGCCGTCCACATAGCGAAAGTTTTTATTGAGGCTGTTCAGGGTTTCAATATCTTCGTTACTCAATTTCAATTCTGTAGCCGTGAGGTTGGCTTCAATATTTTTAGGTGTCACCGATTTTGGAATCACCGCGCGGTCATAACTCAGCGACCACGCCAATAAAACGAGAGCCGGAGAAGTATTGTGTTTTTTAGCTATTTCATTCACTGTCTCGTCTTGCATAAGTACAGGTTCATTTTCTTTCTTGATTTTCGCCGATCTGTCGGGCGATCCTAACGGCGAGTATGCGGTCATGTGAATATTCTTTTTTCTGCAATACTCTACCAAGTCCTGCTGTACCAAATAGGGGTGAAGCTCTACCTGATTCATCTCTACCGGCATTTCTGCATTGCTGAGCAGTTGTAAATGGCTCTGACCAAAATTACAAACACCGATATGCTTTGCCAGCCCGGCTTTCACCGCCTCCTGCATACCTTCCCAAGTTTCCTGCAACGGCACCTCGTCAAGCGAGTAAAAATCAGATGGTTTTTCAGGGAAAATAGAGCCCGGTTTTAGCGCTACCGGCCAGTG
>PXEK01000108.1 GCA_003564735.1 Cryomorphaceae bacterium | reverse complement strand
CATACAACCCCGGTGAAAGTTCACCTGCTTGAATTACTTTTTCATTGTTTAATCGGCCGCTTTTAACCAAACGCCCGTCAATACTCAAAATGCGATAATCTTTAAATTGCTCACTTTGATCACCGGCTATGCGAATTTCATTGCGGGTGGGGTTGGGGTAAACTTTTATTTCAGGATTAGGCGCCTCGTGCGGATTGACCGAGATTGAACCCCTACAGTCTTTGAAGACTTCGGGATCTGTTGCATAAATGAGTTCGTCCCGGTTCCAAGAACATATTAACATGCGACCGTTTTGATTATCAACGTTGAGGTTGAGTTCCGATGTAGCACCTACTCCTTCCACAATACGAAGCGGATATTTATGTGGGTTATGCAGGAGTGAGGTATCAAATCTAATATGTTTTCTACCTTCTTCAAAGTAAACAGAGTCAACCTTTAAACGTAGCGGGTTTGTATTATCAAAGGGCAATTTAAAATCAAAGCTATCCCCTACCGTTAGTTCCATGTCATATATGAGATACTCGGGAACGCTATCTCACGGCTTAAACCAAGCCTTTGTAAAAGAGGAGTCCTGTCTAACGAAACCGTATAAAATTGAGTTTGCCGTGTCCATGTTTGGAATCTCCATCAATTTAACCATACTCGTTGCGGTATCGGGCTCTGATGCGAAAATTTTCGCATACATGGTGGACATCGACCAAAGTCGCCAAGAACTTTCCCCCGGCACGGCCAGTGGTTCATAAGGCTGCGCTTCACAAAGTTGCGTTGTAAAAGCAAAACAGCAAAAAAGAAGCACGGTGTTTTTAAACCGCTTCATCTTTAAATATAAACTTGTGAATTTTGTGTCCATTTGTTATCGGCTTTTGTCGTGTTAAAAGCATCGTTTATAGTTTGATTATTTTCTCAATAACTTTCTCTTGTTTTGTTTCAATAGCTAAGAAATAAATACCGGACGGGAATTTTTCAATGTTCAATTGAACGGAGTATGTTGCTCTATCGGGGCTTAACCTTCTGTTTATCATTTCTTTTCCCGACATGTTGAAAATCGTAATATTGTAAATGTTTTGTTCTTGAGATTTAATCTCGATAATATTATTGCAGGGATTGGGAAATATAATTAAAGTGCTACCTTGTTCGATTTTGTTTTCTGTTGAAGACCATGTTCTTTGGACATAACAGGAGTCCGACAAAGTTGAATCATGATAAATGTGATTGGAATCCTTCCATGAACACAATAAAAACGGTATTCCGGGGACAACTCCCGATTCAGGATACAGCAACCCTAAACTACTTCCCAAACCTTCAATGAAAGTAAACTGATTATATTGCGAGCCGGGGAAACCTTCATTAAATTGAATGTGTTTTCGTCCGGATTTAAAATAAACAGAATCCACTCTAAGGGTTTTAAATATGTGAGGTGCGGCAATAAAAAAACTGTCACCTACTTGAAGTGATAAGTCTAAAATAATTTGGAGTGCAGTATCACTTGCGGTAAAAAAATGAACTCTTCCCGTAATTGAATCTTCATTCAAAAAGTACAAGGAAGTATCCACTGCTGTGATTCGTAATAGTTTTTTATAAGACTTACCTGCGATTAAGGTATCCCCTACTTGAGATAACGAATCTGTTGAAGAATTATCAAATAAAACATTCCAACTTGCAGATTCCTCCCCAAAAATACTTTCATAAGGCTGCGCTTGGCAAACCGGCACTATAAAAGCAAAAAAGTACAGCCACAGTAAAAAATTCTTCATCCGCTTCGTGGTTTCGTGCCCTGTTGAATGTTTTATGTTCATTGTTTTTCGAATTTCCAATTTCATTTAAAAGCAAAGCCTATTCACGTTTTTCGTGTTAAGCCGCCAATAATCCGAGGGCGTCAAGTCTTGTTTTGCCTCTTTCCGTTCGCCAAATAATTACAACACGCAATATTAATCAATTTCTTGAAAAAGTCAAGAGGTGTTAAACCCGAGTTTCATTTTAGAATATGAATTACAGAATGGGTTGCCTCTGCGGTTAAAACAAATAGCACTAACCGCAGAGTGGCACAGAGTACATCGCAGAGTAGCACAGAGAAAAATTCTCAGCGCGACTGCGGTTAAAAACCGATTTCCAACTCGCGGCAGTCGCTCCTTCAGAGCTCCTTAAATCCGGCCGCATCCCAAACCCCGCCCTTGCGGACGGGGCTACCGGAAAACGCGCCTTAAGGGCTTTCAAGTACCTTTGAAAATTTGGCTCGGAAATAATTTCGGTAATTCTACATCCCTATTTTACGAAAATACCGGCGTGTTCTATTTTAAAAACGACAGAGCCCCGTAGAGTCGACTTCCAAATCACAGCAGGTTTTTTAATACGTACCTTTGCAGAAACGAAAAACGACACAATGAAAAACACGGTATTTCTTGTTTTACTCTCATGTATTTTAATCGGTTGCGGTGAGGTACGCCAAAAAGAAGCAGATTTAATACTGCACAACGCCACGGTGTACACGGTGAACACTTCCTTTACCAAGGCTGAGGCGATTGCCGTGAAGGACGGCAAAATTATCGACTTAGGCGCCGAGAGGGAAATCCTGAACAGGTATCAATCAAAAAACAAAATCGATTGCCGTAAGGCATTTATATACCCGGGGTTTCACACTGAGGTGTATTCCAAATATCAAAAGGAACTGAATCAAGACTTTATTCGCAGACTCAGCGCACAGGGGGCAACCTCCGTGGCAATTTACGGCGGGAAAGAAGTACCGGCGCTGTTGCGGGGCGACTCATCGGCTCTGACCAAGAACATTACGTATTATCCGCAATCGGTTCAAGAGTTTGAAGAATTGCACAGCGACGCTCAACGGTTTTACAACTTGAACGGGGTGTTTTCCACGCAGCGACAAGAAAGATATTTAACGGAAACGTCGGCTAAGGGAATACCATTGCATTGGCACGTGAATCAGGCTGATGATGCACTCGATGTATTGGCTGAGTTTGTTGACGGCACCAATGACGAACGGCGCGCTTTACATATTATGCCGAATGACAATCTTAAGCGCACTGAGGTGTTGAGAGAAAAAACGGTGATTCCCATGGTCCACTACCTCCACGGACAACTAACCGAATTACTCGACCAAAACAAAATTTTGGTTTTGACGGGCGGCATGCCGGTAGAGCGATTTCAAGGGGCGGTGGCGAGCGGTCTCAGAAAACGGGATGCCTTGCGGGCATTGACGATTTGGAGTGCTTTAGTGCATTTTAACGAGGCAAATTCCGGAAGTATCGAAAAAGGAAAGCGGGCCGATTTCACGGTTCTCAATGCCGATTTGTTGAGCGATGTAAAAACGGAGGTTAAGGTGTTGTACACGATTATTAACGGCGAAACGTTATACAAACATGATTAGAATTTTGTTGTTGTTTTTCGTTTTGTTGAGCACCGCCGACGCGCAAGCACTCAACGTGCCGTTGGAGTCGTATTTCACGCTTGAAGAAATCAAAGCGGCTCAAACCGCCGCCGACCACCCCAAAATGAAGGATACGGAAAAGCAGATGGTCACGGTATTGAACTTGGTGAGGTTGTACCCCAAAAAATTCGCCCGGGAATATTTGCCGGCGGTGGTCAAAAAAGCCGAGTATATTGAGGTGTCCGCGGCATACGAAGAATTAGTGAAGGAGCTTTTGAACGGCGAACCACTTGAGCCGCTATCACCTGACGATTTCTTGAGTAAGCACGCCCAAATACACGCCAAAGACATGGGAAGGAGCGGACAAGCGGGACATAACTCCTCAGGCGGAAAAACATTCAACATGCGCATGGCTCCCATGCAAAAGAGGTACAGCGGTGTGGCCGAGAATTGCCAATACGGTTTTAAAGATGCGGCAGAGATCGTGGTCGATTTGCTCATTGACGACGGAATTCCCGAACGAGGTCACCGCCGCAATATTTTAGACCCGGCCTTTAACCTCATCGGGGTGTCAGTTGAGCCGCATAAAAAGTTTGACGTCAATTGTGTGCAAATTTTTGGTGTGCTTTAATTGTTTCGGCTTTCCGGAGCATTTAGCCTTTGGCCTTTGGCAGTCAGCTATACCCTATATCTTAGCCTCGCCCTTCTCCTTCCTTGCAGTATTTGTGATTTAACCCGTAACGTCTTTCTTGCTCTCCGCTGTCTGCCCCGAGCCTTCGTGGGTCTGTTGTCTCATGGAATAGCTTGACGCCTAAATGTGTTGAAAACTTCCGTAAATTTGCCAATAATGACATCAGAAGAGAGACGTAGAAGACGTTTTAGCGAAGAATTTAAAAAGGAGCAAGT
>PXEK01000147.1 GCA_003564735.1 Cryomorphaceae bacterium | reverse complement strand
GCGGCCCCCGGTCAAAATATCCTCAGTACTGTTCCTGAGGGTTACCGACGCATCAGCGGTACCTCGATGGCGTCACCGGTGGTGGCGGGAGCGGCAGCATTGGTGAAAGCTCAATTCCCGGGTATTTCTCCGGGCCAAATCACCGCCCGATTAAAGTCAACCGCATCAGCATTTAACAACCTCAACCCCGGTGATCCAATGTATAACCGAATAGGCGCCGGCGTGGTAAATGCCCGAGCAGCTTTGGAAGGAACACTTACGCAACCTTGGTTTGAGTTGTCGCATGTTTTGATATCTGATAGTCTGGACGATTTCTTCACCCCGGGCGATACACTACGAATCACGGCATCTTTCATTAATTTTCTGGACACCTCTGAGGAGGTTGACGTAACGATTAGCCCCCACCCGCTTATTTCGCCGATTAAAGGAACGGTTTCCTACGGCACGTTCGCCACATCTGAACAGCGCGACAACCGCAATGAACCTTTTGAACTGCTTATTAACCCTACTCCAAACCGGAATGAGGTCATCACTCTTACCTTCACACTTACAGACGGCACGCACACACAAGAATTCTATTACGATGTTCAAGTTAATCCCACTTATGTTAATGTAAGTGTAAACCGCGTGGCTACAACGGCCACTTCAATGGGCAGAGTAGGATATAATCAACGCGAAACCAATACAGGGTTGGGCTTTGTTTTAGAGCAAAGTCGGTCGCTGCTTTACTCGGGCGGTTTTATGGCGGGCGGAATTACACCGGATGGTGATACGATGGTGGTGGATGTAGTGCGTAAAGATCCCAATTTAGACGATCGCGATTTTGAGCCCGTTTCGTTCATTAGACGAGACTTGGACGCTCCGGAAACGTTTTGGGCACAAAATATTTTTAGTGACACCGTGGCGTCAACACAACGCACCGACAGTTTAGGGCTTGTGGTTACACAAACCGTTACGGCTTACGATGATTTTGGTCACGATCAATATGTATTCTTTGAATATGAAGTTCACAATGTAAGTGGCCGCACACTTACTCATGTCTATTTGGGGATGCTTGCTGACTGGGATATTGCAAACTACAATCGCAACCGCAGTTATGAGTTGAACGGTTACCGAACGGCGGTAACAAAAAGTACGCAAACCTCAATGTACGGCGCGGTTCAACTCACCTCGGGCTTTGGGTTTAAAAGTTACGCCATTGACAATATTAACGGAGGTGGCGGAGGCGTTGAAATTTTAGACGGATTTACCACCGCCAAAAAGTACAAAACCCTGAGCACCTCTCGCCCCGAGGCGGGTGTTGACGATAACGGAAGGGATGTTTTACAGGTGATTTCATCGGGCCCGTACGTTTTCGCTCCCGGCACTCGTCGAAAAGTGACGTTTGCCTTTTTTGCGGCCGAGGATGAGTCCGATTTAATTCGGATTGCGGACAGTGCCTCGTTCCGTTATACCGGCCGTGCCATTACCTCGGTTGCAGAGGTTGAAGGTTCTGACCAAAATAAAGTTACCCTCTACCCCAATCCCGTTAATAACGAACTCAGGGTTGAATCGTCTAATTCCAAAGTGAAAAACATTACCATTACTGATATTACGGGTAAGGTTTTGTTTGAAAGAGCAGTAAACTCAGGCACTACATCTATAAATACAAGCAATTACCATACGGGATTTTACCTGGTTATTATTGAAACGATGCACGGCAGAGAAGTCCATCGAATATTGAAAAGGTAATTTAAGATTAGGGCTGCGGTTGTGAAAAATACCTTTTGTAGTTTTGTCGCCGATTTATTTTTGTACTTTCGAGTTGAAAAAAAAGTAATATGCCCACATATTTAGACTTTGAAAATCCTATTAAAGAACTTCGAGAACAATTGAGCAAGGCTGCTGAAATTGCCGATGCGGGAAAGGTGGACACCTCTAAAACCGTTGAAGAACTCGAGGAAAAAATCAAAGCCACCCAAAAAGAAATTTACTCCAACCTTACGGCTTGGCAGCGGGTACAGGTTTCGCGTCATCCGGAAAGACCTTACACATTAGATTACATTGAGGCCATCACAAACGGAAACTTTATCGAGTTACACGGCGATCGTAATTTTAAAGATGATAAGGCGATTGTGGGCGGATTTGGTGATATTGACGGTAAAACGCACATGCTCATTGGCCATCAAAAAGGAATCAATACCAAAATGCGCCAATATAGAAACTTTGGAATGGCCAATCCCGAAGGTTACCGCAAGGCGCTGAGACTAATGAAGCTTGCTGAAAAATTTAATAAGCCTATTATTACCTTTATAGATACACCCGGCGCCTACCCCGGTTTGGAAGCCGAGGAGCGCGGACAAGGCGAGGCAATTGCCCGAAATTTATTCGAGATGGCGCAGTTAAAAGTGCCCGTGATTTGTATTGTAATCGGTGAAGGGGCATCGGGCGGTGCGCTGGGTATTGGTATAGGCGATCGCGTTTTAATGCTGGAAAACACTTGGTACTCGGTAATTTCACCGGAATCCTGCTCCTCCATTCTATGGCGCAGTTGGGAACATAAAGAAACGGCCGCGGGAGCACTTAAACTCACTGCCGAAGACATGAAAAAGAATAAACTGATTGACGGAATTATTTCTGAACCTTGCGGTGGTGCGCACAGCGACAGAGAACAAATGTTTAAGTCGGTAAAAAGAGAAATCAAAAAGTGGGTAACCAAATTGAGCGGTGTAAAAACTGAAAAGCTCATTCAATCCAGAATTGATAAATTCTGCGATATGGGAGTTTATAAATCGTAAAATTGTAAAAACATAAATTCTTTGCAAAAGGCGCTCATTCGGGCGTCTTTTTTTATTCAGAGCCTTTGACCTATCACCGAGGAATATACATGGAAATGCTACGATTAATTCACAATTGTGAATAGAAAAATGTATAACTTGTGTACAACGCTTCTCGTAAAATTGAACAATTACACATCGCCTTAACCTACCTTTGTAACGGCGGTTTTTTGAATGCAAAACTGCTTAACGTCAACAAAACAAAGCAATAATAACCGAACAAAATACTTTTTTATGGCCGAAAAATTGTCTGAAACGCTAAAATCGAAACGCAATGCCCCCGCACAAACTAAGCAAATGCCCGCGCAATTTGACTTGGGTAAACTCCCGCCACAAGCTTTGGATTTGGAGGAGGCCGTTTTGGGGGCGTTGATGCTGGAAAAAGAAGCCGTAAATGAAGTAATTGACATTCTATCAAAAGATAGCTTTTACAGAGATGCCCACCAAAAAATATTTGAGGCTGTCACCATTCTTTTTGCCGAATCAAAACCAATAGATATACTCACGGTAACTGAACAACTTAAAAAGCAAGGTGATTTGGAATTTGTGGGCGGACCGTTCTTTATTTCTCGGCTCACCAACAGAGTAGCATCGGCGGCAAACATTGAATTTCACGCGCGAATTATCGCCCAAAAATACATTCAGCGCGAATTAATTCGTATTTCATCAGAGACCATCAAAGAAGCCTACGATGAAAGTACTGATGTTTTTGACCTTTTGGATAAAGCGGAAACCAATTTATTTAAAGTAGCAGAGGGCAACATTCGTAAAAGTACCGATACCATGACCGAGCTGATTTCACAGGCCATAAGTCAGGTCGAGGAAATGGGAAAAAAAGACGGCGGCGTAAGCGGCGTACCCACAGGGTTCGGTGATTTGGATACCCTAACGGGTGGATTTCAAGCATCTGACATGGTGGTTCTTGCTGCCAGACCCGGTATGGGTAAAACGGCTTTTGTACTGAGTATGGCGCGTAACACAGCCGTGGAATTCAACAAACCCGTAGCGGTATTTTCGCTGGAAATGTCGTCTCTACAATTGGTAAACAGATTGATTGCTTCTGAAACTGAACTCTCGGCAGAAAAATTAAAAAAAGGAAATCTCGAAAGCTACGAGTGGGAACAACTTCACGCCAAAATAGGGAAACTCGCCGAAGCGCCTATTTTTATTGATGATACGCCGGCGCTATCGGTATTTGAACTGCGAGCTAAGTGTCGCCGACTCAAAGCCCAGCACGACATTCAAATGGTAGTAATTGACTACCTGCAGTTAATGACGGCATCGAGTGAAAAAGGTAACAGAGAGCAGGAAATAAGTACCATTTCACGATCTATAAAAACCATTGCCAAAGAATTGAGTATCCCTATCATCGCCTTGAGTCAGCTCAGCAGGGCAGTTGAAACACGCGGCGGTTCCAAACGCCCGATGTTGTCAGATTTAAGGGAGTCGGGCGCCATTGAGCAAGATGCCGATATG
>PXEK01000144.1 GCA_003564735.1 Cryomorphaceae bacterium | reverse complement strand
CTTATGCGATCTGCCGCTGACTTACCTTCACGCCTTACTCTGTCGGCTTGAGTTTTGGCCTCATCCGTAATTTGATCGGCACGTTTTTGTGCGTTGGCGATAATCTCATCGGCTTTTTCACCTGCCGCTTCTCGAGCTTTTTCCTTCTTCTCGTCTATTTCATCGCGCACCCGCTCTCTTGCAGCGTCTTTAGCGCGATCTCTCATCGATGGCCCCTCACCACCTCCAAAACGGGGGGAAACGTCAGGATTGGAAACATCACCCGTAATGTCAAATTCAACATGAATAACCTCGGGAAGTTCAGAGCCGCTTCCAATGCCACGATCTTTCAATCCGCTCAAAATGCCGCTCGCCAGTTGGTTAATTTGTCCGCCCAAAATAGCTGAAGGAACTTCAGATCTAATCAAATACTCCATTTGCTGCTCAAAAGTGGTAAAGCCTGATATGGTATTTTTTATTCCTGCGGTTCGTACTTCAAAAGGTTCGGTTGTTACACGCCCGTCGGCAAAAGAGAATCGAATATTAACGTCATTAAACGTCATGGGTGAAAAACGCTCTGTTTTCAAAGCTCGGTCTATTTTACCCATCGTTTCATTTTCTACCACTACATTGTGAGTTCTTAAATTACCGCCGCCTTTAAGCGAGTTTAAATCGGCATCCATTTTTTCATCAAGGAGCCCGGCCATAGTAAAGCTTGCCGAAAACTTGCCCGTTGACGATGCAATGATAGGCGCCATAGCTTCAACGGTATTGAAGGCAGCTCCTGTTTTTTGCAAGTCGAAACGTTTGATATTCATATCAAAATCAATAGCCGGCTGTTTAGGATTGTGCGTTGCATAGCTACCGTTCATTACCATGCTGCCATCGAGCAAATTCATGCTCAAATTGGTCATGTCAATCACATTTTCATATATATGGATGGCTCCGTTAATCTCGGTAATTTCCAACTCCTCATAGAGCATCTTTTTGATATCTGAATTGAGTTTGAAATTTACGTTGGCGGGAACCTCGAAAGCAGTCAATTCGACTTCTTCGGTTGTTTGTTCATTTTCAGAACCATCTTGTGCCTCCCCGCTATCCGCCGCGGGTTCAGCCATAAAACTGTTGAGGTTAATGAAGTTCGAATTCATTTGGAACGAGCCTGTCAACAATTCATCTTTAAGGGCGTATTCCAAAATATTATCAATTCTCCCCTCAGCGCGAATATCTGTTTCACCCATCACCATATCAAAAGTGCTCAATTCAACAGAGTGAGGTGAGAAATTCATGTACATTTTTTTCAACTCTACAGGGTCATCAAAACCTTCAACCGGATATACAAAGTCTAAAATAATAAGCTTGCCCTCCATGGTAAAGTCGCCGTATCGCTCCTCTTCAATGGCCGACATTCTGCCCGCAAAGTCAACATTAGCGGTAATTACACCTTGCAAGTTTTCGGTTTCCTCCATGGGGAAGGCATTCTTAAGCGCTTCCAAATCTATTTGTGCATGTACCCCGCCCGACACATCCGGATCGCTAATAGGGGTTTTCAGGTGGAATGAGAAATCAATCGGGTTTTTGGCCAGTTCAAGGTAAAAAGTATTCAAATCCACTACCGTAAGATCGTCGTCGCCCCCCGGGTTCTGAACGTTAAAATCAATCTCAATATTTTCTAACGACTCGGGTAAAACGGGATATTGAACCGAGGCATGAGGCACTTGAAGTCCTACATTGTACGCAGGCAGCTCAAAACCTTCTTCCAAGAATTTGAACGATCCTTTCACAGAGCCGCCAAAGTTCAAACTTCCTTTAGCATTAACATCATTAAAGTCGGCGGTCATGGCATTAGGAACCACGGAGAGTAAATTTTTAAACTCGTTATCATCGGCCTTAAAAGATATATCCATATCGTACTGCTCCAAACTCACCAAACGCAACCAACCGTCAAACGACATTTTAAATTCATTCATTCGCAGTTGGTTCTCAAGGAAGGTGTATGTGTCGGTGGTTAAGTTTATACCCAAATCGGCATCGAGCTCCGTTTCCACATCTTTCAAAAAAGCCGTGCCGTCCATTTTGTAGGTGAGTCCTTCAATGAGGGTGTGAGTGGAAAGGGTAAACTCTTCCATATCGAAATTGCCGCTTCCGGTATGCGTGAGTTTATTCACAATCACGTAATCTTTAAATTCCCGGTCGTCGTAAATTAAATTGATGTCCTTTAAATAGTAATTCTGAATGTTGATGTCCAACGCGGCGGGTTCTCCCGTTTCTGTAGGAGACTCCTCTGTTTCTGTCTCGATGTCTGCGGGTTTCACTATATCCCAATTCGGCTTTCCCTCAGGGGTAATAACCAAATGAACATCAGCGCCGTTTACTCCAAATTTTTTAAGCTTGATTTCATCACCTGATATTACACTCATTACATCGAGTACCGCTTTAATTTCTTTGACATCGGCCAGTAAAATTCCTTCAAATTCATCTCGACCGTCAACCGTTAAGCCTTGAATGGTTAGGGAAAAATCGGGAAAGTTGCGAATCAAACTCAAACTCAGGTCATCGATATCCAATCTTGCCGTGAGGTTTTTATTTCCCTCTTCAATAATCATATCGAAAATTTTACCCTTAAAAAACACAGGAAGGAGAACGAGGAGCAAAAGGAACAGCCCCACAACGAGACCTAAAATTTTGAGAATCTTTTTCATGACTTTGGGTTATTGAATGTTTACGCCAATGGGAAATGTATTATACTTTGGTCAAAAATAGTAATTTTCAACCGTTGCATACTAATTTACAACCCTAAATAATTACACGCAAAAGTAAAAAAATCAATTATTGTGCTGTTTTGGTGCGAATAACCGATGAGTTTTCAAGTGTTTTATGGGTTGGGCATTTCCCTGCGATTTCAGTTAAACGCTCGATTTGTTTATCGTCTAAATCCCCGACAAACTTGAGCTTTTTGACGAATACATCTTGTTTTTGACCCTCCTCGTTTTTTTCTTTAGTATGATCGACGTAAACATAAACTTCATCGAGTTTCCATTCCTTTCTCTCCGCATAGAGTTTTATGGTCATTGACGTACAAGCCGCCAAACCGGCCGATAACAACTCATAAGGTGAAAAGCCGTTGTCTTCTCCTCCTTCAGTTTCGGGTTCATCGGCAATAATAGCATTGTTACCGGCTGCTATTTGAGTAGTAAACTTATCCTCAAGTTGCAAGTGTGCCGCAACATGATGTCCATCGGTATCGGGGTTTTTTCTTTCTTCTTTTGAAGATTCCAAGTAGCGTTCTACCCAAGCGCCAATAACATTCCCGGCGTATTTGCCGTCTTTCTTGCTTTTCAAAAGATGATCGGCACCGTCAAGTGAAACAAAGCTCTTCGGGTGAAAAGCATTTTTGTACAACTCGGCGGCATTGTCAATGGAAACAATATCATCTTGAGGGGAGTGCATAATCAAAAGAGGTTTTTTTAGCTCTTTCAAATTGCTCAATACGTCATGATCGTGCAAATCATCAACAAATTTTTTCGTCAACTTAAAAGGTCTGCCGCCAATATTAACCTCTGCCGATCCGTCTTTTTTTATTTTATCCAAATCATCATCAAACAAATGAGTAACATGCGTTGATGAAGCAGGGGCACCCACTGTAGCAACAGCTTTGATGTTTTCCAGCTTTTGTGCCGCTACCAATGCGGCGGCTCCTCCCAAGGAATGACCTACGATTAATGTAGGTGCTTTATAGTGATTACCGAGAAAGTCGCTAACCTCACATAAATCTTTGATGTTGGCAGAAAAGCCTGAAGTTGAAAAGTCACCCGTACTTTTGCCCAACCCCGTAAAATCGAAACGCACCACACCAAAGCCGTGAGAGGTTAACGCTCTGCTAATATTTTTAAGTGCCGCAATTTGCCCTGAACAGGTAAAGCAGTGAGCAAAGAGTGCGTATTGATCGGGTTCGCCGTTGGGAGGTAAATCCAGATAGGCGTGTAACGTAACATCATCGTTTCGTTCAATCTTCAACTCTTTATTCTTCATAAAACTACATATTAACTTTTCACGTGTTCTCCCGTTTCTTCGCGGCGCTTCTTCTCTGCCAAAAGGAAACTCAGCTCTTTACCCATCTGACCCGATATGGCCGAGTTTTCCTCAGCTCTACGCACCAAATAGGGAATGGTTTTTTCAACCGGGCCGTAGGGTAAATATTTGGCCACGTTGTAGCCTGCGTTTGACAAGTTAAAGCTTATATTATCGCTCATTCCGTACAACTGAGCAAAGTAAATCCCGGGGTGATTGGGTCGAATTCCACGGTCGTCCATCAAATCGACCAATTTATAACAACTCAATTCATTAT
>PXEK01000289.1 GCA_003564735.1 Cryomorphaceae bacterium | reverse complement strand
TACTAAATAGCGACAGCGTTGCAAACGCTGCCGAGAGTGGCTTACCAAACTCCCAAACCTCCAAACTTCCGGCCTCCCAATCCCTAATCCCGAATCCCTAATCCCGAATCCCGAATCCCTCTCTCGCTGCGCAAGCAGCAAAATCCGTGCAAATCCGCCAAATCCGCGTCATCCGCGTTCCATCCCTTTACAAACGGCATTAACAGCGTAAAATCAGCTTCCTCTGCGGTACAGCGAAGCTGTATCAGTGTAAAGATGCAGAGCAATTGGAGCTGCGCAAGCAGCAAAATCCACGTCAATCCGTTCTCTTTTCGGCGACAGCGTCGCAAACGCTACCAAGAAGTTTGAGCCGGCTCTCGGAGGTGTTATTAAACAGGTAAGACAAAGGATTAAGGACAAGTGCAAGAATAAATAATGCGGAAGGAACTTAAAGCGTAAAGTCAGCCTACCCTCTCGGCTGAGCCGACTTATGACTTTTTAGTGGACAAAGTAGCTCTACAAAAAACAATTCTCAAAACCTTTGTCAATAAAAACATTTTTTTCTTTGTACCGTAAATCTTTTATTGCCGAATCAACCCGGGGTATTTTTAATGTTCGGCTAAAGGTGTAGTTCACTTAAATTAAAAACTATGATTAAGGCATTTCATTTTTTGACGTTTATTCCGCAACGACTGTTGGGCGTTTGGCTATTCTTGATGATGTTTGAGCATGTGGGGCAGATTGAATTCGGCACGAAAGATCTATTGCTCAATGCGGCACAGTCACTCACCATTGTGGGCATATCCTACTTCAGCATCCCCAAGGCCAAAATTGAAGAGTTGTTGAGCAATTACGGCCTCAACTACTACAGTTGGTTCGTGGCAACAGGTTTGTTTACAGACTTTATCTTTGTCACGGTAAAAGTTTTGTTTTGGTAATTTGATACAGCTCTCTTTTTTCGAGAAATAAAGGAAAATATCACCGAAAAACAACGGTCGTTGTTTAGTCGTTTGTCCGCCATTGGTACCGACATAACTTTTAGGTTTGGGAATCGGTTAAAACCACAGGCCGGAATTCGGTTCTGACCAAAAAAAGTGCTTTCGAAAAAACTTTACCAAAAACACACTGAGTGAGAAAATAATTTCTACTTTTGCAGCCGTTTTTATAAACTCAATTTTAAAAGAAAAAAGCATGTACGCAATTGTTGAAATAGCAGGGCAGCAGTTTAAAGTTGCAAAAGACCAACAAATTTTTGTGCATCGTTTAGATGAGAAAGAAGGTTCAAAAGTTAATTTTGATCGTGTATTACTTATCGACAACAATGGCAAAGTAAATGTTGGCGCCCCGGTTATAGACGGTGCTTCAGTAAGCGCCAAAGTGCTCGAGCACATGAAGGGTGACAAAGTAATCGTTTTCAAGAAAAAACGACGAAAAGGTTACCAAAAAACACAAGGTCATCGCCAGTATATGACCTCTATTGAAATTACGGGAATAAGCGAAAAGGGCGGCGCGAAAAAAGCGCCTCCTAAAAAAGCTGAAAAGCCTGTCGCTAAAGCGGAAACTAAAAAGGCAGATGAAAAGCCGGCCGAAAAGAAAGCTGCTCCTAAAAAAGAGAGTAAGCCGAAAACGGTGGCTAAACCGGCCGAGAAAAAGGCTGCCGATACTAAAAAGCCGGCTGCTAAAAAAACGGCCGCTAAAAAGCCCGCCGCCAAGCCTAAAGCCGACGAAAAAAAGGCTGAAACCAAAAAGGCGGCTCCTAAAAAAGAATCAAAATAATAACGCATAAACTTATCTGTTATGGCTCATAAGAAAGGTGTAGGAAGTAGTAAAAACGGTCGCGAATCAGAATCGAAACGCTTAGGTGTTAAGATATTCGGCGGCCAAGCCGCAAAAGCGGGAAACATTATTGTACGTCAACGCGGTACAAAACATCGCCCCGGTGCTAATGTAGGTATTGGTAAAGACCATACTTTATTTGCACTTAACGACGGTATGGTTACTTTTAAAAGACGACGCGGAAATAAATCTTACGTTTCCGTTGAGCCTTTTGAAAACAACTAAACATACGGCGAGGTAAATTACGGCATTTACGGCTCTTTGTGAAACCGTTGTGCCGCTACCCAACCAAAATATACAAATCCCGCCCGATATTCGGTCGGGATTTTTGTTTTTAAACCGGAAATGCTGCTTACAATAAGGCTGTACTTAATACTTGATTGTTGACATAATATTCACCACCTTCGCAGTTCAATTTACACAACATCCATAATATCATATACCATGCTTCAGCTCAGCTACATTAGAGAGCACAAAGACGAAATAATCGACCGACTCAAAATACGGAATTTTGACGGCGAAAAAGTGATCAATGAAATTGTTACACTTGACGAGCGCAGGCGAAAATCACAAACCGAAGCCGACGCGAAACAAGCCGAATTGAATAAAGTTTCAAAAGAAATAGGTGTAGCTTTTAAATCGGGAGATCAAGAAAAGGCTCAAGCACTAAAAGCCAAAACGGGCAAATTAAAAAGTAGTGCTAAGGAGCTGTTCGACGTAGTTTCACAAACCGAAAGCCAAATCAACACCCTCCTACTCTCCGTACCCAACGTTCCCAACCCCGAGGTTCCGAAAGGTAAGAGCGATGAAGACAATGAGGTTTTGGAAGAGTTTGGCGAAAAGCCAAAATTGGAAGCCGACGCCATGCCGCACTGGGACTTAGCTAAGGAGTACGATATTATCGATTTTGAACGCGGGGTAAAAGTATCGGGTTCGGGATTCCCGATTTATACGGGAAAAGGTGCAAGACTACAACGCGCACTAATTACTTTCTTTTTAGACGAAGCCGAAAAAGCGGGTTACAAAGAAATGATGCCCCCTTTGGTAGTGAATGAGGCAAGCGGCACAGCCACGGGTCAACTCCCCGATAAAGAAGGTCAAATGTATCATATCCCCGAAGAAGATCTTTACCTTATTCCCACCGCTGAAGTACCTATTACCAACATTTACCGAGATGAACTCCTGCGCAAGGAAGATTTACCCATTATGATGTGCGGTTATACGCCTTGCTTCAGACGCGAGGCCGGCTCTTACGGAAAAGACGTGCGCGGACTCAACCGCCTGCACCAGTTCGACAAGGTAGAGATTGTGCAAATTACGCAACCCGACGACTCTTACGACACACTCAATCAAATGGTTGAGCACGTTAAAAGTCTGCTCAAAAAGTTAGAGCTCAATTTCAGAACCGTAAAGCTGTGCGGTGGCGACTTGGGCTTTACCTCCGCCCTCACTTTTGATATGGAAGTGTACAGCGCCGCGCAAGAACGATGGCTTGAGGTGAGTTCCATCTCAAATTTTGAGACCTATCAAGCGAACCGACTCAAATGCAGGTTTAAAGATGAGAACAACAAAACCCGTTTGGTACACACGCTAAACGGTTCCGCTCTGGCATTACCACGTATTTTGGCTTCGTTGATCGAAAACAATCAAACCCCTGAGGGAATCAAAATACCCGATGTACTCGTACCATACACGGGCTTTAATATGATTACAAAATGAAACACCTGATTATCTTTTTTATCGCTGTTGGTGCATTGACGGCGGTAAGCTGCGAACAAAGTGTGCACACGGCCAAAATTAAACGTATTGATACACTTCTCCATATTTTAGATACTTCTATGGCTCAAATCAACTCTTGGGAAGCTGATGATATTCAACGTGCTAAAAAAGAGGCCGAGGCAGATCTCCATTTTATACAACGCAGTTATCCCGACAGTATGGACTTGAGTTTGGCGACTCGACTCGGCGATTATAAAATCAACCGAAAGTTGCTCAAAACCATTTTGGAAAATGGTGACGGACTCAAAAGTGAAATGGAATATAGCGTCCGGCAACTTAAAAACTTGCGACACGACCTCAATAACAATCGCATCGACAGCACCCAAGCGAGTAAGTACATGAAAGACGAGTGGAAAGCCGCCTCTTTGCTCATGCAACGCTTCAACATGGTGACTTCCAAACAAAAAAAGGCACTTACGCGTCATGCAGAGTTAAAAACCGTGGCCGACTCCGTTATTCAAGAACTAAATCGCCGGGGAATTCGTTAAACCCACTATGAGCATTCGCAAATCATTCATTTTACTTGCCTTTCTATTTATAGCCGCTTGGGCTCAAGCTCAAAATGTGGACAGGCAATTGGCCGATCAATACTTCAATGAGGGTGAATACGATAAAGCCCTCATGTATTATGAAAAACTCTACGACAATACGGGCGAATCGTTTTACTTTGAGCGTGTAGTGAAGTGTTTGCTCGAAACCGAAGCCTACGAAACCGCCGAAAAAATGATGAAAAAAGCGGTTCGGAAAGGTCAGGGAGGTATAGATATGCAAATGCAGTTGGGTCAACTCTACCGCGATACCGATCAGGACAAAAAGGCC
>PXEK01000253.1 GCA_003564735.1 Cryomorphaceae bacterium | reverse complement strand
TTTTCGGAATTTCAATTCCGCTAAAAACTCTTGTTCGGGAACCTTTCAGCCTTCACCTCTTCTTCCTTGTAGTATTCGTGGGATAACCCGCAACGTCTTTCTTGCTCTCCGCTCTCCGCCCTCCGCTCTTAGCTCTTACCTCTCGCTTTTATCCTTTCCCGTCGTGATATCGAAATTATCGGGTGTGCCAAAAATTCTCAGGTTGAGGAATCTTGTGCGCTTACTCTCATCTCTTTTAACGATTTCATCCTCACGCTCAGGGTCAATGTCCTTACTGCGTCTAAACAGTTTATTCATGCCGGCTTGCCTTATGAGCTTTAACGGTACGCGAACAAAATACTCCATTTCACCGTCGAGTACCTGACTACCGCTCATTTCAATGTACCCCAAACTGGAATTAATGGTCATAGTCGGAATACGCATTACGCCGTCAACCACGTCAATTTTATTTTCGAGCGTATCAAACCTTATTTTCTTCAAGTTTCTATCGGTGAAATATGAGGCCATCAAATCCATAGGGCCGTAATTTTCAAGTGAGCCGTCGGTAACTTTTAAATCTAAATGAATCTCACTCTCGTTTACAATAGGAACCATATCGGTGTGCATACGAATGTTGCCGGTAATATCTCCGGAAATTCGTCCCTTTAGGTTATCTGATACAATGGCATCCTGACCAAAATTATCGAATTTAATGAGTACTTTTTCAATGTTGATTTTATCCATAGTCATTTGCGGATTAAAATAAATTTCATCGGGGTCAGATCCGTTAAAATAACCCGCAATGTAAAGTTTACCCTCAGCAACACCCATACTGCACGTGTCGATATGAACGAAGTGGTTTTTTGTGGTTCTGAATACCGCATAAAAATCATCAATGAGGTAATTGTGATAATTCAGCGTTCCCACATCCAGCGTGGCCGTCATATCGGGAAAGGGAACCTCATAAATATTGAATACGCTGTCGTGATCCACTTCTTCATCGGGCTTTGCGGGTTTGTAATTCATCAACTCATCAAAATTGAGTCTGTTAGACACCAAGCTCACGGTATTCTTTCCGGTTTTCCTGTCGATTTCGCCCAAGTAAAAATCGGCGTTTACCTTAAAGTCGCTAGAACCTATTTGCCATTTAAAGTCATAAACATTCAATAAGTTGTTCTCCAGATGAGCTCTACCCCTAAAACTGCGTAGTTTAAGAGGGTGTACGTGTAAAAACCCGTAAAAGCGATCCAAGTAAATATCAGATGAGTACAAGGTACTGTCAAAATGCAGCTCAGCACGCATTTTCACGTTCAACTCTTTAAACTCTTCTTTTTGATAGTCCTCGGGCACATAGTTTTGCCCTTCGTAAGTGAATAAATCCGCTAATTGTAACTTGTTACTTTTTAAGTCGATATTGATTTTGGTATCGCCTTTGGGAATAGAGTCAAACCAGAGTTTATAACCGTTTAAACCCCCCGTGAACTCAAAATCGCTTTGATCAATTTCGCCTTTAAAATCAACAATATTAAAGTCGTTATCATCAATTAAAATATCAGCGTAGAAATCGTGTAACCCGTGGGGGTAATTTTTCAAACTTGCATTTAGTTGGTGAATAAAGAACTCGCCCCGGGGAAGGTGCTCAAACTCAGCTAACTCTTTACCCGTGCTTTCAAAAGCAAGGCTCATTTTGAAATTACTGAGCTCCTCATCAAAATAGTTGGTATCCTCAACATCGGACCGAGTGAGCTCGGCAAAGTCGAGTCGTTCCGATTCAAAATACAAATCGGTTTTTACCTTTTGATTAAGGTGGTGAATCATAGCCGGTAAATTGGTAATGCTGCCTTTCATTTTTAAGTCTGACCGACCCGCCTTAAACCTAAAATCGGTAATTTCAGCTTTCTCCCCTTCCATAGAAGCATTGATATTGATATCACTAAAAGGAATGGGATAATCGGCAAGCGTAAATCCTAAATTTTGTACTTTCAAACGCGTAAAATAGGCATCGTTAAAATTCTCGATGGCTCGTTCGGGATTATTCAAATCAATAATGTCATTGAAATTCATATCCAGCAGTACCTTACCGCGTAAATTCTCAATACCTTCAAGTTCCAAAAAGCCCGCTAAAAACTCGAGGTTAAAATCAGAGTGTAATCTCATGTCAATTTCGGGCGACTCAAAATTGGTCACTTTCAGTGAGCCGGAGAAAACACCCTCTTCGGGTTTTGCCGAAAAATCCATGATGGAAATGGAGCTGGTAGTTAAATCACGTTGTTCACCGTTGGTGTAATACCCTTTAAATGAGAGCTCTTCAAGAGCTTTATCTGATCGTACATTTCTAAACATGGCCTCCCCTACGCCGAACTCTGCCGTAACCGCCGGTGTATTTCCGTTGATGCTCCTTCCCTTGATACCCGCTTTGAAAAACACCTCACCACGGTTGTTATAATTTTGTAAGATATCCTCTACTTCATTTGGTACAAAGGCCAGTATCAAATCAAAACTCGGCTTATTCCCCGAAAGTTCAAGATCGAGGAACATTTCATTATTCAAATCAATGCTGCCGCCCATTCCAAAAATTCCTTTCTCCAATCTTACCTCGGACCGATTTAGCGCTATGATTTGAGTTTCATTATCCAATCGGAAAGAAGATTGCAAACTCATATGTTTATCCTTCACAAACGTAGAGTCCCCTTTATCCAAAATATTGAGAATCATACGGGAATCTACCGATGCACGCACATACTCGGCTGAGGTCTTATAAGAACTGTGTAATTCCTCAATGAAAAGGTCAACCAACATACTATCGGCTTCATTGAACTTTTGAATATCAACATTCTGTAAATGAATCTCTTGAAGATATAAATTAAACTCTTCCTCAACACTTTCCACCTCCTTTACCGGTTCAAGGCCCTTCATCATATTGAGCACTCCTGAGGTATCTTGAACCAAATTAAAATATGCAGAGTCTACCGTAATACTTTTGATTTCAAAGTCACCTTTAATAATGGTGTAGAGGTCAAATCCCACGTACGTATCTCGAATCTTAAAAACCGGATCAATGTCGGTATCTTTAGATTCGTAAAACCTCAGGTTTTCCAAATCCACCGAGATGTAGGGAAATGCTTTAAACACGTCGATATGACTCCCGTCCAACTCGAATCTACCCGTAAAATCTTCATTTAACGTTTGAATGAGTCGTTGCGTAATTCGCTCCTGATTGCTAAACAATACTACAGTAGATATCACGGCCAAAGCCACGGGAATGACGAATACAATTAATACAAGAAGTTTTATGTGTTTGCGTTTCATGGAACCGGTTTCAATTTTAAGTGCAAAAGTAAAGCGATTTTCATTGGTAAAACCACGCAATACACGATAGAACACACTACCTCTGTATATCCACAACTCAATTACCTACAGATACTTAGCCCTCCTCTTCAACACTAAAAAGGTGAATATCAAAAATCAAATCTGTTTTACCGGGAATATTTTGCCTCCCGTTTTCACCGTAAGCGTAAGAATACGGAATATAAACCCTCGCTTTTTCGCCCTCACGCATAGAGCGAACGGCGGCGTCCATTCCCTGAATAACCTCCCCGGACAAGATATTAAACACGATAGGTACATTGCGATCGTGAGATGAATCGAATTTTTTACCGCTTTCGGCAAAATAGCCGTTGTAGTGCAACTTTACCAAATCACCTTGCACGGGCTTTTTACCGTCAGTCTCCAGAACCTTTACTACCTTCAAGCCTAAAACACCTTCCTCAGCATCCAAACCCTCAGTATCAAAAGGGGCAACGGGCTTTTTTTTACCTATGAGTTGCACATTTAAAAACAGCGTGGTTCCCGCCGGCACCTTGTTCACAATAAACCTTCCATACCCCATGGTAGGCGGTACGTAAGCCAAAAATTCATCACCAATTCTTGCCCCTTTAAACAAAAAATTGAGCGCCGGCATGAGTTGTTTTTGCCCCACTTCACCGGCCATCGGCAGCCCTGCCTCATAGGTATTTTCAAACGTTTTATTCAAATCGGCACGCTTACCGTGGTAGTGAAAAATAGCCACATCACCCTCATTTAACTCGTCCCCCTCTCCCCTAGCCTTATACTTGACGTACAGACCCTCATCGTGCATTTTTTCATAATCTCCGGGTACGAACTTCGGGCGTTCATCTTCAGTTGATTCCACATCATTATTATTTTGGTCAGAACCGAAATAGGAGCAACCACCCATTAAAATGAAAGCAGAAATCAACACCGCCGGTAATACTTTTGAGAATTTTTTCGCTGTCATACATTCTTATTTTTAACATTCAAAACCAACACGCGATACACCACCGTAGATTGCGGGGGTACAATTCCCGCACCCGATCCTTTTCCAAAAGCCAAATGAGGTGGTATAACCAACACAACCTCATCGCCTTCGCTCATGGCTTGAAC
>PXEK01000277.1 GCA_003564735.1 Cryomorphaceae bacterium | reverse complement strand
TGCTTTCTTCTTGGAAATTACTTCTCCCTTCCCAAGCGGCGCCCGCGTAATATGGATTAGGATAAGCGTAAACCTTGTGCTCATCGGGGTTGTCGTTTGCGGGTGTTCCCGGGAAAACGCGAGTGATGTTTGCCGTTACCGATGATTCCAGTGATTCCAGGTTATTCTCAGGCTCACCTCGATCAAATGAGGTTACCGAAACAGCATACTGCCAGCCTTGATTTACGTTGCGAACAGAGTATTTATACTTGTAAATCGTGGGGTCATCTTCAAAGGTAACGGGTTCATCCAGCTTAACCGGCTCAAAACCAATGTCGTTAAAAATATTATTTCCGGGTATATCGTACTCTGCCGCGCGTATTAAATCTTTATTCAGCTCCAAGGTTTGAGTACCGGTAACATCAAAGCCCGGTTTGGAAACGTAAACACGATACCCTTCAAAATCTTTTTCAAGAGAGATAGGGTCTATGGAGAACTCAGCATTATCAGACCAGTAAATATCAATTTGATTTCCCACCGGCTCAACGCGGGTCACCGGAATATCGGGCGGTGCGGGCAGAATGTAACGGGTTATTTTTCCGTCGCCGTCTAAATCTTCACCCGGATCCAGAATACCGTTTCTGTTTCTATCCTCACCGTAATAAGCGGTTTGTGCCCAATCGGCATTACGATAAAATATTTCGCGTTGGGCTCCGGTATTCTCAAAATTGGGGTTGCCGTCATCTTGTTTGCGTCCCGCGACAAAAGCAAATGTGATGTTAATAGTGTCGCCCGGGTCGAAGTCGTAAAACGGTCCCGCTGAGATTAAATCGGAACGATTACCCGGCGTAGCCAAATCATCTTGCAACGATTCCCACTGCGGGGAGAAGTTAATTCCTTGCGTCATTTTTTGCCAGCGCGCTTGTTCTGATGAGGGAAAAGCAAACAGCTGATTGGAGGCATCATTGAAAAACCAGGGATTGTAATGTACATTGAAATTTTGCGTAGCAAAAGGAGGCTCCAAATTGGGATGCATGAATTGCCCCTTGTACTCTGCTCCCAGGAACTTTTGACCAATATAACTATCGGTAAAACCCACATCGCCTTGAATATCCCAAGCATATGCAAGTTGCATGGTGTCTTCATAACCGTTTCCTCCCTGACTATAAAACGTTGAACCACCCTGCCCGGCGGGCGTGATGTTGATATTTCGAACCACGGTATTTGCCCACAATCCCACGTAAACGGAATCATAAGCCTCACGGTTTTCATTCACCACATACAAATTCACAATCACGAAATAATCGGTAAAAGGAAAATTCCAATTGTAAGTTTCCATGGCAACGCTCACATTTAAAGGAAAATCATGCCCCGTGATAGGCGTACTTGTGCCGGGAACCAAAATATTACTATCAGTAAAAACGGCTTTAAAATCTTGGTGTGAGGTGGCGTTAGGATTAAAAAACGGACTATCTTCCAAACTTGAACTCTCCACGAAAACCTGTCCGGGCGGAATGGTCATTTCAAAGCCCCTTGCCCCCGTTTGGTAACCTTGCGGGGCATCGAGAGCTGCCGTAGATACACGATTACCGCCGGCACCTACCCAAACGCCGGCCTCGAATAAATGCTCTATTCCCGAACCTGCCGGGTATTCACATGAAGGTGTGCCCGATCCGTCTCTGTAACCTCGAAAAGCATTGCCGAAAGTACCTAAGTTGGTGATGGCCAAGCGCATTTGAGCGGCGGTGGACAATTTTTCGTCAAACACCTGCGCGTGCGAGTCTATTGAAGCGCTCAAAAGCAACGCAACCATCATAGTACCTAAAAGTCTGCCGTATATTACTCCTACTACATCCACGAATAATCTGACTTTATTCTCTATTAAATTTCGCCGCAAAATTAACTTTGCGAAACGGTCCATCACATTACCTCAATATTAAATTCTAAGCGTTTTCTAAACCGTTTTTTCGGTCATTTTTTGGTCAGAACCCCAAACGTTGTTACACCGTTCGGGGTTCTGACCAAAATAAGCAAAGTTCTATGGTTTCACCACCTTTTGCCGCGTGCGCTTTCCTTCATTTTCAATTTCCAGAATGTAAATTCCGGACTGAATATCAAACGTATTCAAGCGCATTATATCACTTTGATTTTGGTGGTACTGCTTTATGAGTTTTCCTGAAATATCGTATAACCTAATACTCACATCACCTGTTAATTGAGGAGCGGCTATGTTGATTTCATTCGCAAAAGGGTTGGGATACACGCTCACGGTGCGCTCGTTGTATATCTCACTTTCTGCCGAGGCGATTACGATATAATCCTCTCCGCCCAAGTCGGTAAAGCGTCTCACCCACTCTTGAAAGAAGATATTGGCAATTTCGGCACTGTGAATAATCACGGTATTTTCATCATTACGAAGGTTCGCTGCATTTGACCAGTTGTGTGAACCCGTGATTACGCGAGGGTCGCCGGTAAAGGGGTTAGACTGATCAACAATGGCGTATTTATGGTGAAGAGTATTGGGCCTGTTGTGAACAAATAAATGCTCACCCTCATTCAAAGCTTCAGAAACCAATGAGAAAGGCAGTGTGGAGTTTTGGTAGCTGGTATCATCAATGATAAATCCGCCGTAAACTCCGTTATCTCTCACCGCATTGCGCACGGCATAGGCGTAAGGTGTGCGGGTCATAAGCATGGTAGCCACCTCAATATCATCGGTGGCGGCAGAGATACTGTTTGTGATGTTGGTTTCCACGGCATCGGTAGGACTAAAAAACAGCTCTACGGGAGTTTCATTGAGCATGAACAAACGCGGGGTGTTGCTTGACTTGTCCGGTCCGAATTTAGACATGGAAAAATTGGGTGTTGCGCCGGTACTGCCCCACATTTCCTCAAACTCCAAAGTATAGGCACGAGCTAAGGCTTGATCTTGAAAAACAACCGTATTGTTGGGATCCCGATTCACTTGGCCATCAGTCCAGTTAAGCGACCCGGTGAGCACCTGAGGAACGTTGGGGTCATTATCTTCGGCATCTACAATCACAAATTTGTTGTGCATCAAACCATAGGTTTGACCGGAAGGACTCTCCAATGTAGGTACGCCTTGAACCAAATCATTAAAACCCAGAGTGGCCGTGCTTCTGTCGGTAATCATACGCACCTGAACGCCGCGGTTGTGGGCATCATTAATAGACTGTGACATATCGCGAATACCGCTGTTATTCCAGTTGTAAATAGCGATATCCAAGGTACTTTGAGCACTTTCAATCATGGCAATAATGCTGTCAACCACGGTACTGCCCACATTCATAGCTACTTTTTCGGTAGCCACGGTTGTATCAACAGGTGCGTTGAACCATACCTTAATATTACCTGTAGAAAGTGATTTGGTGCTATAAAATCCTACGGGCGATAATGACGTATCTTGACCCTCAACCAATCCCGCTCGGGCGTAGTAAAATGAGGCGGGTTGAAGTCCGGATAGCGTAAAAATATGCTCGGTATCATCAGATGTGCTCACCAAAGGCGTCTCGGTCATATCCTGTGTTTCACCCCATTCAATAAATGAGGAAACGACATCATCGCTTGAAAACTCCAAGTCGAAGGCATTGGTTTGAATATTGGTTTGTTTAGGTAGTTCAGCGAACTCGGGTCCGCTTAAAATTCCAACGTCATTTACCGATCGTGGTAAAATTTGCTGATTGGCGTTAAACCGGCCTATGACTCCCGTAACACCTACCTGACCTGCCGGAATAGGACTGCCCACCAAGTTCGTATTCCCGTTAACACGTAAAGTGCCCGAGCCGGAAGCGTCAGTTATGGTGTAGTTGGATTGACCTGAAAAACTACCGCCTTGATCAAAAGTAACGGTGGGAATTTGAACCAACATGCATTCTTTGGATTCTTGCATGGCGTCATTGATAGATAACACCTCGGGGTTTGGCAAGGGATTCCCCGAATTCACGATTTGTACATTAGTGATAGGAGAAATTTGCTTGAGTTGAAAAAACTCAGAAAGCTCACCTGTAATAATTATACTATCACCTAGTTGTACCGGCGCCAAATCATTACCAAACGCTGATAGACCGCCCGTTGCATCTTGAAAGTAGCGTGTCGATCCCGACGAAGGATCAAGTGACGTTCCCGTTGTCACGATAGCTTTAACCGTAACAATGGAACCTAAAGTTTGAGATCGCGCATTTGCTATATCGCTTACCTGAGATATTACACCTCCACAAGCGAACAGAGCCGCAATCAGTGTCATAGAAATTTTACTGTACATATTGAAAATTATTTGGACGCGAAATTACTATAATCCCAATCAGGGTAGGTTAAATTCATATTACCTCAATATTTTTTTTTACACATGTTTCTCACAATCTTTCAAGTGAAACAGAATTTAAAAAGAATCAAGTATCCGTAATCAGTGCGGGATTTAGGGAACAAAGGTTTAAGGAGTTAGTTCGAAATTGTTCATAACTCAAAAATTTCAAAAGAAATCAACGTGTATTTAATATTCTCGTAACACGGTAACAAAAGTGAAGCCCTTACTTTTGCTCCAAATTCAAACAAAAATTTTATTATGGAAAAACAATTACTATCAATCGCCTGCTTCATCTGTAGTGCGTTTGTTCTGAATGCGCAGCAGGATACCATCTTATTTGAAGAGCTGCGTGACGGAAATGTTCCTACAGGTTGGACTGCAGTGGATATTGATATGCAAACCGCAGCCGGCGGCTATGCCCGCTTAGAAGAAGACACTTCAACTCTGGCTACACCCACGCTTGACCTTTCAGGTTTCACCGACGTGAATATTTCATTTAGCGTTGCTAAGTGGGGATCGGGAGGTGACGGCCCCATTACAGTTGACGTTTCCAACGACGGCGGTACCACTTGGACAGCTCAGTCGTTCGACTCGCCCACGCCCACCGGCTCAACGTATCTTCCCTCGGGGCCTGATACGCTTACAGTTACCGGTAGCAACTTGCAAATTCGATTCACCAGACCTAACAGTCCTTCAAGAAAAAGACTTAGGGATGTACTCATTTTAGGCACCCCCGTATCTACGCCTCCGCCTTCAGGCCTTACCCCTATGTATCCTATAAGCACCATAACAACAATTGATACATTAGGAGTGGCCGATTCGCTAGGTGTTCAATGCTTCACAAAAGGTGTTGTATTGGGTGTGAACGCAAGAAGTAACGGATTGCAATTCACCCTTTGGGATGACAATGCCGGAATAGGTACTTTTAGTCCTTCAAATGATTGGGGCTACACCGTTAATGAAGGTGACTCCCTTATAATAGGCGGCTCTGTAGATCAGTTTAACGGTCTTACACAAATGAGCCTAGACACTGTAGTTCATGTGAACTCGGGTAACCCTATCCCCTCTCCTTCAGTAGTAACAGAATTGAATGAATCTACTGAAAGTCAACTCGTAACTCTCGAAAACTTGGAAGTAGTGAGTGTAGGCGGTGGCTTTGACTTCAATGTTGATGTAACCGACGGCACCAATAATTTTACGGTCAGAATTTTAGGCAACACTGATGTAGGTGACAGCATTTCTTTTGCCATAGGCGACTCACTTTGCAGCGTAACGGGAATAGGAGGGCAATTTGATAACTCCTCACCTTTTCTAAGCGGCTACCAACTACTACCCCGCTACTACACCGATGTGGACACAACGTGTGGAACTCAAGATACAAGCGGCGCTGAACCTACACCGGTTCCCCTCTATTCTATAGGTACGGTAACATCAACAGATAACGACGGTGTTGCCGATTCACTAAATGTATACTGCGCTGTTGAAGGCATCGTTTACGGCATAGACTTTCGCGGTAACGGACATCAATTCACCATCATCGATGAAACGGGCGGTATCAACGTTTTTTCTTTCAATGACGTAGACAACTATGATGCTCAAGAAGGTGACGAGATTCGAGTATTCGGTCAAATCGGCCAGTTCCGCGGACTCATCCAGATTGAGCCCGACACCATTCAACTCCTTTCTCAAGACAATTGTATTCCTTTCCCTACCATTGTAACTGAGTTAGATCAATCTACAAACTCTCATTACATTGAGTTGAGAAACGTAAGTGTTATAGATGAAAATCAATGGCCTACACCCGGAAACAGCTCTAATGTTGATATTGTTTCACTAGACGGAGACACTTTTCTTATGCGTATTGATCGCAGCACGCTCATTGCCGACACCATGCCACAAGCTCCCTCAGGTTTATTTCACCTTACCGGAATCGGTGGACAGTTCACGGGCTTTAATCCGCCGTTCAACAGCGGGTTCCAAATTTTCCCCATGTTTGTGTATGACATTCAAGAGCTGCCCGTGCCTGCTCTAGAAGATGTTTACATTAATGAAGTAATGACAAACAACCAAAGCGTAATTGAAGACGACAACAACGCATATACAAACTGGATTGAGATTTACAACGGTCGCAGTGAGGCTATCGATTTAGCCGGTCATTTCATCACAAACGATGAAAATCACACCGAGCTTTATCGCATTCCACGTTGTCATGAAAACCAAACAACCGTTGCAGCGGGTGAATTCGCCATCATTTGGGCGAGCACGCAAGAAGAAACCGGAGCTCTTTACACCGGATTCGAATTACAAGATGAAACTTTTGTAGGGCTGTACACGCCTGACGGAAGCACATCTGTAGACGAGGTGAATGCTGTATCTCTTGCCGCTGATCATTCATACGGACGTGAGGATGACGGCGCTGAAGCTTGGGTAACTTTTGAAACCTCTACACCCGGTGAAAGCAACGCGGGCGGTGTGATTTTAAGTGTAACCGATTACACACCTAACGCCACAATAAAAGCTTATCCCAACCCGGTAAGTACGGGCGTGTTGAACTTTAGCGAGACTGTTGATGTTGAACTTTTTGATATCAGCGGTAAAATGCTCATCAAACAAAACCGAGTGAATAACTTGGACGTAAATCACTTGAGCTCGGGTATGTACCTCATCAAAGCCAAAGGTGAAGTCATTCGCATCGTAGTTCAATAGAACGACAATACTCTTTCAAAAAAACCCGAATCTCAAATTGAAATTCGGGTTTTTTTATGGATTATTTTTTGGTCAGAACACTAAAAGCTATGAGATAGAAATAGATCAGTGAAATATGAATTTCTGAGACAGTAAAGCGAATCGAGACTTAATTCATCAATCGCCAAACCAACTCTCGAACCAAGTCACCCTGTTCAACCTTGGCAGTCTCCACCCCTTTTATTTTCCCGTCATATTCGCGTAACAGCGTAATATTTTCCATCACCTTTTTTCCCGAGTAATTCTGAGCGGTGGTTATATAATCACCCGCGAAATAAGGATTCACCCCGATTTTTTTTGCGATAGTAAACTTATCCCTATTTTTTTCGAAGAAAACACACATCACCTGAGTAAAAAACTTCATCAAAACCGAAATCGTAACAATAGGAGGATGGTCTTTGGTATTTTGTGCGAAATAGAGCGCAATTTGTTGAGCCTTGGCGTGATTCAAATGACCGATAGCATTTTGAAGCTCAAAATTATTAAAGTCTTTACTTACGCCTATATTCGTTTCTACATGATTTTCATCTATGGTTGTACCTGCCTCAACATTAAGCATCAGCTTGTCCAATTCATTAGTGATTTTAGCTAAATCCGTACCCAACGATTCCGCGATTAACGCCGCGGCTTTTGGCGAAATTTGGTAGTTTCTTCCCTTCAAATATTTCTCAACCCAAGCGGGAACCTGATTCTCATAAATGGGTTTAGAAAAAAATTCAACGCCGTTTTTTTGAGCCAACTTGAGCCACTTTTTTCGACCGTCAACCTTTTTGCCTTTGTAAGCTATGACCAAAACAGTTGTGGGCAACGGGTTCGCCAGATAACTCTCAATAGCTTCGATATTTCGCATCCCCTGTGCCTCTTTGACGATAACCACCTGTCTTTCGGCCATCATGGGGTAGCGCTTTGCCGACTCCATGAGTTGATTTACGTCGGAGTCTTTGCCGTACATCACCGTCAAATTAAAACTTTTCTCCTCTTCGGTGAGGGTATGTTTTTCCAGAGCTTTTGAGATGGTATCAATAAAATAAGGTTCTTGACCGTGTAATAAATATACAGGCTTAAACTTCTGTTGTTTGATATCCGTTAAAAGCTGTTGAAAATCCATGCAGCTTTAATTATAGTAAAGGGTTGGATACTACCGGCTCAGCACCTCGCATTTCACCGGATGTGCTCTTTTTACTAAATTTATGAAGCATTTTTCCGTGCAAAGCTACAGCACCTATAAAAGATGGATACGTATGATAAGGTACACCAAACTCATCTGCTGTTTGTTTTACAATTTTTGAAATAGGTCGGTAATGAGCGTGACTCATATTCGGGAACAAGTGGTGCTCAACTTGATAGTTTAGTCCGCCAATGAACCAAGAAAAAATTCTTTTGTGCTGAGCAAAGTTGGTAGTGGTTCTCATTTGGTGTACTGCCCAGTTTTCGTCAACTTTACCGCTTTGTTCAGGAGAAATGAAATCGGACGTAGGCATTACGTGAGCACATACAAAAATCAAACTCAAAATAAAGCCTGTCACGAAATGCATCACAAAGAAAGCTAGGAATATTACCCCAAAAGATACCGGTAAAAGTAAGTAAGGCAACAACAGCATAGCTGAAAAGTAAATAACTTTTGAAGTGATTATTTTGAACATCTCTCGACGGTATTCTTGTTTCGTTTTAATGTAACCGTCTTTGTAGGCCATGGGTAGTAATAAAAAGTCCCGGAATAATACCCTTGAGAACGTACCTAAGCCGTATAACAACCAAGAGTAGATGTGCTGAAAGCGGTGGAACGCACGCCATTTTTGCAACGGAGAGTTGCGCATTAAGACCGTAGTCTCAATATCCATGTCGGAACCCGCTATATTGGTGAAAGAATGATGCAAATAATTATGCTGGTATTGCCATGCAATATCGCTTCCACCTATAGCATTCATGGAAAGCTGCATGAGTTTATTTAATTTCTTCTTTTTAAAGAAAGTGCCGTGGTTAGAGTCATGCATTATATTTAAACCTATTCCTGCTTTACCGAGTCCCATAAGAACGTAGAGCAAGATTATGGCACCGGCCGTGGTAAACATGCCCGACAAAATAAAAGCGTAAGGAATAAGATAGGCTGCAAACATAATGACAGCTTTAACTTTTGTTTCCGTAGTAGCGTACTTCGAAATATTATTTTCTTTAAAATAAGCGTTCACACGCTTTCTTAAGGTCGGAAAGAAATCTTTATTTTTCGCAGGTTCAAAGGTGTGTCTGGGTTGCGCTTGCATACTGAAATTAACTTTTAAATACTTGAAATATATCGTGGCAAATTTAGGTAAAAATTCTCATTCCTTTTGTCATTCAAGGCTTGCCGTCTCTTGATGCACAAATTTTTTAACCCTGATTGTATCGGGGTATAATTTCTCAATTTTCTTTTTGTAGGTAGTGTCAAAAAGGTCATTGTATTGTATAAACCTTTTCATTTGTATTAAATCACCGGCTCTTCCATTTAACACTGCAAATGAATCGGCTCTACATTCTGCCTTCATTAAAAAATCTTTGTCTGTCACATATTGAAATGCGAAATTCAGCAGGTCTGTTTTACTCCTATCCAAATAATCTTCAATGTGCCCCAACTCATGACTGAGCCAGCCGGCAAGTACTTCTTTAGGCAGCTCAGAAATATGCAATGAATCAGAGCCGTTTGTTATAAAAGGCCTCATTTTAACTTTGTAACTACGCTTTTGTTTTGATTTGATCAGAAAGTCTAATGCAGGCTGAGCTTGCATAACTGAAGTCGTCACGCTTTCATCGTAGATAAAATGTAATTTGTGCTTACCTGCCTCGGGGAAACTTTCCATCACTTCAAAAACGGCTTCTTCAATATCAATAGGGTACGTGATATTTCCCGCGGTTGCATAACCCTTACTTTCTTCATCACCCGCAAAGTAAAAACCCACGGCAAGAAGTGTGGACGTAATAAAAAGGAACAGAAATCTAAAACTTAAAATAAACATGCGCCTCCATTAACGCGTGCTATAAATTATAGTTACCAAGAGTCGGACCTCTGCAAATTATAAACTACAAAAAAGACCGCCTTTTTACAGACAGCCTTTATTAAAGTTTGTAGTCAGTTAATTTTAGACAGTCGAAAATAACTGCAGAGTCCTATTAAAAGCCACCCCCCATCATTCCCCCCAAATCCTCTTCACTTACCTCCTCATATTCTGCAGGAACAACAAAGAGAGACTTATCCAGTTTTTTCTTTTCCACCCTTTTGGCTCGAACCGTAATTTCCATTCCCTCAGCCTCAATGGTGTACTGCATAGGGAAACCTTTCAAAACGGAGAATTCCGGACTCGCATCACTCGATATTTCGGTGGTGTACCAAATTTCTATCGTTTCATCACCATCAGTTACCTCAGCGCGTTTGCATTTGTAGCCCGCAATCGTTTTTTCTTCATCAAAGTACTCAACATCAACATCTTGATTTTCTTCCTCATTTCCATCATCGATGGCTTGCGTCACGTACATCTTTTGCCCCATGGCGTCAATAAGGAAATAACTCATCTCCTTGTCACGGTCTATAATTACCACCGTTTCCATACCCATAGCTCCCGGTTTTTCTACTCGGGCCTTTTTGCCTTTAATTAATGTTTTGGTTTCTTTTGGTAACATCGACTTATACGCCTGCATTTCAGGTGGTAAATCACCGTAAATCATCTCCATTTCAACAACACCCTCAAAACCCTGGGCTTGAACCTGTAACGAAGCAATACATAACGTAATAGCACTTAATAAATAAACTATTTTTTTCATCATGATTTTGGTTTTTAAAATCCCCCATTCAAAACTACCGATGGCTAATCAAACACGGGATAAATTAATTCTCTTGTAGAATATCTGTATTATATTGAAATTTCTGTTGTTTAATCACCTTTTTGACAAGGAAAGCTACTCGTTTCACTTCATCCTCAGTCATGCATGAGCCTGATGGCAGACACAAACCGTACCGGAAAACATCTTCACTAACGCCGTTGCCGTAAAACAGACAATCTTTAAAGACGGGTTGCATGTGCAGGGGTTTCCAAACCGGTCTACTTTCAATGTTCTCACTCTCAAGGGCTAATCTAACGTGCTCTCTATTGATTCCACCCGTTTGAGCGGGATCAATCATGAGGGTAGTTAACCAGCGATTACTGTAAAAACCATAAGGTTCCAATAAGAAGGATATTCCTTCCACCTCATTCAACTCACGAAAATACAAATCGAAATTATGACGCCGTTGCAGCACCCGCTCAGGCAAACAATCCAATTGTCCGATACCTATTCCTGCGGTTATATTACTCATCCGGTAATTATACCCCACATAAGAATGTTGATAGTGGGGAGCATTGTCTTTGGCTTGGGTACTCAAAAAACGAGCGTGATTTACCAAATTCCAATCATTGGAGAGCAGTGCCCCTCCTCCACCCGTGGTTATAATTTTATTTCCGTTGAAGGATACGACCGCCATTCTGCCAAACGATCCACATTTTTTACCCATAAAAGTAGAACCGGCCGCTTCTGCGGAGTCTTCTATAATAGGAATATCAAATTCTGTGGCTATACTTTGAAGTTCGGCCCATTTAGCCGGCATACCATAAAGATCAACGGCGATGATGGCCTTGGGTTTTTTATCTTTTGCCGTTAAATCTTCAATGGCTTCAATCACCAATTCAGGATCCAAGTTCCAGGTGTCTCTTTCAGAGTCAATGAAAACAGGTTCTGCACCCAAGTATTTAATCGGGTTAGCCGAGGCCGAAAAAGTCAAGCTTTGAACCAAAACCGTATCGCCGGGGCCTACTTCTAAGTTAATTAAAGCCAAGTGAAGTGCTGCGGTTCCCTAGGTGAGAACGGCTGCAGACTCAACATTAAAAAACTCTTTTAGCTTTGACTCCATTGTTTTCAAATGAGGCCCGGCGGGAGCAACCCAGTTATCTCGAAAGGCTTCCTGAACATGTTTCAACTCTTCACCGCTCATGTGCGGGGGAGATAACCATATTTTTTTGGTAGTTTTTCCTTGCATATAGTGGTAGTTTTATGGCGTCAAAGATAAAAACTTTACAATATTTTTACAGGTGACAAAAAGATTTTTTTAATCTCCATTAAAGCAACTCGCTTTTATTCATATCTAACCACTCTAAAGTGGCATTGCAAAAAATATCCTCTTTAATTTGATTGCTGAGATTCGATTCCTCTATAAACTTTCCTATCTCCAAATCTCCTAAAGGGAAAGGATAGTCAGAACCCAACGTCACGCGATTTGAACCTTGTAAATCGAGAATGTACTCAAGCAATTTGAGATCATGTGTTATACAATCAACCCAAAATTTACCGAGGTACTCGCGCGGATTCTTATCATTGTCGATCGCTACCAAATCGGGGCGGCAGTTAAAACCGTGTTCAATTCTCCCCAAGGTAGGTAAAAATGCTCCGCCCGCATGTGAGAAATTCACCCTTAGGTTAGGAAGTTTCTCCAATACTCCCCCAAAAATCAAAGAGCAAGCGGCGCGAGATGTTTCTGCGGGCATGCCTACCAACCAAGGCAACCAGTATTTTCTCATGTCGTCAAAACCCATCATGTTCCAAGGGTGAATCATCACGGCGAGGTTTAAATCTTGAGCGGCTTCAAAAATGGGGAAGAATTCGGGCTCTGATAAATTGAGGTCGTTAATATTGGAACCTATTTGTATGCCTTTTAATCCAATTTCTTTGATTCGCTCCAACTCTTCAATGGCATACTTAGCGTCCTGCATCGGAACCGTGCCTAAACCGATATAGCGCTTTGGATATTTTGCTGCCAGATTTGCAATGTCGTCATTTAAAAATTTGGCAAGTTCAAGAGTATGAGCGGCCTTTGCCCAATAAGAAAACATCACCGGGATGGTACAAACCACCTGAACGCGCGTATCAAATTCTTCATACTCTTTCATGCGTAACTCCGCATCCCAGCAGTTGCTTTTGATGCGTCTGAAAAATTCGCCGCCCTTCATCATATCGGCGGTATCATCATCATTTTGGATTAGGTGAATGAAATCACCGTAACCAAATTTTTCGGCGAAATTCGGGAGTTGTTTGGGGAGGATATGCGTGTGCATATCTATCTTTAAGGAATTGCTGTCCATATATATTATTGGTTTTTATCGGGTTCTGACCATAAAAAATCAAAGGAGTTACTAAACTTAATCGGTAAAGCGCTCATCGGCTTCCATTACGTGACCGCAATTGTCGCACGTGCGCAGCTCCAAGGAGTTGTAAAACTCTTTGAATCGAGGTAAAAAGTCTTTCTCAATGTTGGTAAGCGGGAAATAAACTTCATGCAATTTGTGGTTACACTTGTCGCAAAACCACAAAAGTCCGTCGGTATGTTCCTTTGTGCGAATACGCTCAATCACCAACCCCACAGAGCCTTCACTGCGTATGGGAGAATGCGGCACTTTGGGCGGCAACAAAAACATTTCGCCCTCTTTAATGGGGACATCAACAGATTTGCCGTTTTCCTGAATTTTCACAAGTATATCGCCTTCTAACTGAAAGAATAATTCCTCTGTTTCATTGTAGTGATAATCTTTACGAGCATTGGGGCCGCCCACGACCATCACAATATAATCGGTACCCTCGGGATAGAGATTTTTATTGCCCACCGGGGGTTTCAGCAAATCGCGGTTATCATCAATCCAACGAAAGAGATTGAAAGGCTTTTTTATACTCATAGATAAATTAATTTGGTCACAAATTTAAGAAATACCGGGGAGTTTTCCTACTCCTCACTTGCCGGACTTGCAGACATACTCGTAATATCGCGATCAAAAAGATATAAGCCGCCGCCTTTGTCATCTCCGATGAGTTTGAGCTTGTCCAGAATGGTTTGTGCCAGTGCTTCCTCTTCTAACTGCTCTTCAACGTACCACTGCAAAAAGCGGTGAGTGGTGTAATCTTTCTCTTCCAAGGTGATAAACACCAATTCGTTAATGGCATTTGTGATTTCGCGCTCGTGGGCCAGTAAATCTTCAAACACGCTGCGCATGGAAACGAATTTGGCGGGCGGTTTTTCCAATGCGGGAACAATTGCCTTCCCGCCCCGTTCATTGACAAACTTTATGAGCTTAAGCATGTGGTCGCGCTCTTCATCTGATTGGCGATATAAAAACTCGGCAACTCCTTCAAAGCCTTCCACCTCAGCCCAAGAGGCCATCGATAGGTAAAGCTGTGAGGAGGCGGCTTCCCTCCCGATTTGCACATTCAGTTTCTCTTCAATTTTCTGTGATATCATGTTGACAACTTTTTTAATTTACAATTTACACTCGATTTAATTTCTACACTTTTGAAAAACCGTTTCTTTGCTCAGGCAGAGCAATTGCGGTTCTGACCAAAATAAAACCATCCTACATTACTTTACGACAATATATTTATGGCAAAAAAGAAAAAAACCAAGAAAGGCAAAGGTAAACCAAACGCTAAAATCAGCGGTAAGCAACTCAAACGAGCACTGTTAAACTTATTTAATCAAAACCCCCAAGAAGCGCTGAATTACAAGCAGGCTTCAGCGGCTTTGAATATTGACAATAATCACGATAGAAAACTGGTAGCTAACCAATTGGAACAACTCAAAGCGGATAAGACTTTAAAGGAAGTGGAACGCGGCAAATACAAGTTGGTGGTGAAAAAAGCCGTGGTAACGGGTGTGGTGGATATGACGAAAAGCGGCTCGGCATACGTAGTAAGCGAGGAGAGCGAAAAAGATATTTACATACCGCCAAAGTTTATGTACAATGCGCTGCACGGCGATACGGTGAAGGTTTTCATTTTAGCGCGTAAAAAACGAAAAGGACCCGAGGGGCAAATCACCGAAATTGTGAAACGGGCAAAAACCGAGTTTGTGGGGACAATTGAAGCTTCCAAAAAGTTCGCATTCCTCATTCCCGACGACCAAAAAATGCCGGTTGATGTTTACGTGCCCCTCGACAAATTGGCCGGGGCCAAAGACAAACAAAAGGTGGTGGTGAAAATGACCGATTGGCCCAAAGATGCTTCGAGTCCGTTCGGTGAAGTAATTAAAGTGCTGGGAGATGCTTATAAACCCGCCACGGAGATGGACTCCATTTTGCATACTCACGGTTTCCCCGAAAAATTCCCCGCACATGTGGAGAAATACGCGGCCGACCTGCCTATAAAAATTACCAAAAAAGATATTGAAGAGCGGCTGGATATGCGCGAGGTAGAAACCTTTACCATTGACCCGCACGATGCCAAAGATTTTGACGATGCCCTGTCCTTTGAAAAACTCGAAAACGGCAAATATCGCGTTGGCGTACACATTGCCGATGTTTCGCATTACATGAAAGAAGGTGACGTGCTGGACAAAGAGGCCGTTGAACGTGCAACATCGGTTTATTTGGTTGATCGCGTAGTGCCTATGTTACCCGAGATTTTATCAAACAACGTTTGCTCATTGAGACCCAACGAGGAAAAACTCACATTTTCAGTGCTGTTTGAAATGGACGAATCGGGGAAAGTCATCGATTTTAAACCCGTGAGAACCGTAACCCTCTCTGATACGCGCTTCACTTATGAAGAGGCGCAAAAAGTGATTGAAACAGGAAAGGGAAAACACGCCGAGGCACTTACCACGCTCAACAAAATGGCCGTGAAAATGAGATCGAACCGACTCAAAAACGGGTCTATAGCCTTTGATAAAGTTGAACTCAAATTTGTGTTGAACGAAGATAAAGAGCCCGAAAGTGTGGTGTTTAAAGCCCAAAAAGAGGCGAACAAACTCATAGAGGAATTCATGCTCTTGGCCAACAAGTCGATTGCCGAAATGATAGGTAAAGTGAGTAAAAGCAACCCCAAACCCAAAACCTTTATTTACCGAATTCACGACAAGCCCGATCCGCAAAAATTGCGTGACCTCAGCACGTTTATCAATAAATTCGGTTACAAATATAAATTCGCCAAGGAGAGCGAAATTTCCAAAAACATCAACTCACTGCTGGGCGAAGTACAGGGTAAACGAGAGGAAACAATGATTGAAACCCTCGCCATACGCACCATGGCAAAAGCCGAGTACAGCACGGGAAATATTGGTCATTACGGTTTGGCTTTCCCGCACTACAGCCACTTTACCTCACCCATCAGGAGATATCCCGACGTTATGGTTCACAGACTTTTAGCCGATTATTTGAACGGTGCAGAGTCGGCAGACCGCGACCGATACGAAAGTTTGTGTAAACACTGTAGCGAGATGGAACGCAAAGCGGTAGAGGCCGAGCGCGACTCCACCAAATTCTTTCAAGTGCTGTACATGCAGGAGTATGTGGGCGAGGAATTTAACGGTGTTATCAGCGGCGTTACCGAGTGGGGTATTTACGTGGAACTCATTGAAAATAAATGCGAAGGCATGATACGTTTGCGTGATATATCGGGCGATTATTTTTACCTGGATGAAAAGCATCACCGTATTTTGGGGCACAACACCTCACGCAGCTATCAACTTGGCGACGAAATAAAAATCAAAGTAACCAAAGCCGATTTAGTGAATAAACGTATTGATTTTGAAATGCTTTCGCAATAGTAACCCTCTTTGTTTAAGTTTTTGATAATTCGCACAAAGTAACTTTATGATGAAAAGTATTTTTTTGGTCAGAACCCTATGCGCCGCCGTGATTCTAATGGCGGTGGGATGCGGGCAAGGAAAGGATGAACGAGCCGGTAACAAACCTTTTGATATCCCCCTTGACTTTCAAAACGAAATCAAAAGATTAACCGATGAAAAAGCGACCTTGATTAAAAAAATCGAAGAGAACAATCAAACCGAAAAAGTAGAATACGAACCCGACAGTACCGCTTGGAATAAGGAATTACAGGCCTTTATCGAAGCTGCTGAATTCAACGCTCCGGGGGCTGAGTCTAAATACAGCGTAGATACCGCTACACTCTCGGGGCCCCAACTCACCCGATACACATACACCGCGCAAAACGAAAAAGAAAAAGTCAAAACCGTGACTTTGCTTATGCGCGGTGACAAAACCACTGAAGTATCCTTTGAAGTAAGCAACACCACCGCAGTTTTTTCATACCGTAAAACACTGACTTACCGTCCCCGCCGCGGCTACCGAATAGAATCTACACTCAAAATCGCGGGGTTAATCGATAAATCGGTTACCGTACAAGGCGTTTTTAAAGGGTCTGAAATTCCGTTGTATTTACACTTTGATATTGATGATGAAACCCTTACCGTGCCCGCATTTAAACGCGATCATGAGCTTGAAATCGTGAACGGCAGCGAGCGCATTACTCTTAAAATAGAGCGTGACGATCAAGGCTACACCGCCGATTTTCCCGTGTTTAACAGTAAAATGTTTTTTCACCGGTACAATGAACTGCCCGAGGGGAAATGGGTAAACTATGACCGCGGCGACGATTATGAAATTCCGTTCGCCTCCTCATATGCCTTTATTCCGCCCAATGAAGCCGGAAACGATTACACCGGAAAATACGCCGTTACATTTGAACACCCCCAAAAACAAACCCCTGCCGTAGCCGTATTCACCCAAACCGGCGGCACATTGTACGGCACATTCATGACCAATACGGGCGATTACCGCCATCTTGCGGGCCGGGTTATACAAGACTCCTTTAGGTTGACCACCTTTGACGGTTCATTTGCCTACTTATTTTCAGGCTCTTTTTCAGAACCCAACCAAATCAGAGGTACTTACCATTCGGGAAATCACTACCGCGCTCCGTTTGCCGGTGAGCGAAACGACCAGGCAGAACTCGCCGATGCCAAAACATTGACCTACCTCAAAGAAGGGTATGACCGATTGGAATTCACGTTTCGCGACTTTGATCGAAATCCCGTATCCTTGCGAGATGAGCGCTTTCAAAACAAACCCGTGCTTATCACCTTAATGGGGAGTTGGTGTCCCAACTGTAAAGATGAAGCCCTATTTTTGGAGCAACTCTACCAAAAATACGCTCGCGACGAATTAGAGATTATCGGGTTGGCCTTTGAGCGTAAAGCCGATGACGACTTTGCCCAAAAGGCGGTTGAAAAAATGCAGCGTGATTTGGGTTTGAGCTTTCCCGTATTGCTTACGGGCTATGCGCCCAAAGATGCGGGAAAAGCCCTGCCGGCATTAAATCACGTTATGAGCTTTCCTACGCTAATCGTATTGGACTCCCGAGGGGAAG
>PXEK01000297.1 GCA_003564735.1 Cryomorphaceae bacterium | reverse complement strand
TATAGCATCTCAGTTACGTCATAATCCATATAAACGGTTTTTGATGCGTCAACTACAAGCTTATTCATCTCGTTATCTTCCATTTCTTCCAGTATTTTTCGGATACCCGCTTTGTTCATGAAGGTGACGTTTTCAGAGAGCTCAATATGTGTTGTATGCTTATCTTCAAGGTTTTTGATGAAAAAATAAGGAGTGTCAAAGTTGTTTTTCAGCACAAAAAATATACTTACCGTAAGCCCTGTGAGTATGCCTTTTAGCAGGTCAGTGGCGATAATGGCAATTATAGTAACCAAAAATGGTATATATTGCATTCGGCCGGTTTTTCTCATGGACTTGAAAAGTTTTGGTGTGGCTAAGTCGTAACCCACAACCACCAAAATGGCGGCCAATGAAGCGAGGGGTATCAGGTTTAGAATGTGGATGAGAAATACAACCGAGAGTAGTAGGAGAAGTCCGTGTATTAATGCCGCGGATCTGGTTTTTCCGCCGGCAGAAACGTTGGCACCACTGCGCACAATAACAGATGTTATGGGCAACCCGCCCAGTAAGCCCGCGATTATGTTACCCACACCTTGTGCGTAAAGCTCCTTGTTCATAGGGGTTTTTCTTTTGTAAGGGTCAATCTTGTCCACCGCCTCAACGCAAAGTAAAGTTTCTAAGGAAGCCACAAGCGCAATAGTTGCAGCAACAAAATAAGTTTGAGGATTTGAAAAAGCTTGAAAATGCGGTGTGCGAATTTCTGCGAGTACATCCGAAGGGGTGTCTATTCCGCTTATATTCACTAAGTGTGTTTCGGGGATTTCGAGACCGGGTAAGAATTTGCGAAAAATTGAGTTTACCACAATTCCAACAAGCACAACGACCAAGCCGGCGGGAATGCGAGATAATTTTTTAAATAATGAGGTTTTCCATAAGATAAGTATGGTCATGGAAATTAGTCCAATGATTAAGGATCCGTTTTCAATCGTTTGGAGTAAATGTGTATTTTTTATGTCTTTGAAATTGATTTCGTTTATGAATTCAAGTGAGGATATGTAGGGGGCGTTGAGACCCATGACGTAAGGTAGCTGTTTAATTATAATTATTATACCTATTCCTGCCAGCATGCCCTTGATTACGCCTGATGGAAAAAAATAGGCGATAGTACCCGCTCTTAGCAGCCCGAGTACCAGTTGAAAAATACCTGCTAGAAATAGGGCAGTTAAAAACGCTTCGAAGCCACCCAAATCTTCTATACCCAATAGTACAACGGCCACTAAACCGGCCGCGGGTCCGCTAACACTTAGCTCTGAACGACTGATAAGGGGTATAACGAGTCCACCGATGATTCCTGAGATGAGTCCTGAAAATACGGGTGCGCCGGAGGCTAGGGCGATACCCATGCATAGTGGAATGGCGACAAAGAAAACGACAATACCTGAGGGAATGTCGTATTTAAGATTTTTCAGTGACGGCTTTACCGCATCTTTCCCTTTCTTCATTCTTTAAGTTTGAGAAACCAAAGGTAACGGGTTCTGAGGTTTTAAGCTCATGTTTGAGTCAAAGAATGGAGAGGATTAAATACGAGTACTTGAGATTAGGAAATCCTTTTGGAATGAGACTTCGTTTATGAGATGTAAATCTTGGTTGATCAGGTTAAAGAAGTGTAAATAAAAAGCCCCGGCGATTCACCGGGGCTTGTTGTGCTATCGTTCAATTGTTTCTCCTTTAATTAGGGTGACTTGACCTTTTTCTATACGTCTTTGTCGTCTTTCATCAAGTCCCGAGACATATGTTATTCTGTAAATGTAAACGTCTTGTGGCAGGGCACCCCCATTTCTTGTTCCGTCCCAGCCCACATTTATATCGTTTGTTTTAAATACGGCATTTCCCCAACGATTGTAAATGACCATGGCATAATCAACGATCGGTTGATCGGTTTCGGGTTTAAATACGTCGTTAATGCCGTCACCGTTCGGTGTAAATGCATTGGGTATGTAAAGTTGGAAACAATCGTCAAACAGAATTTGAATTTCATCGGTTACGGTGCCACAGGTGTTCGTAACGCGCACTTGATATCTTCCGCTTCGGGTTACAGAAAGTCTCGGAGTAGTTATGGTGTCTTGCCAAATATATTCAGCATCCGGGAAGGGGGTGTGATTATCTAATAACCTAACGGTTTGTCCCTCACACGCTCTAATATCCTCACCCAATTCAATAACGGGTAGAGTGCCTTGTTCGAAAACGATGGTATCTCTGTTATTTCTACATGTACCGTTTACGGCATTCATTTCTACAATATAGGTGCCCGGTTGATTGATTAGTATTCTTCGGGTAGATTCACCTGTGCTCCAGTTAAAACTGTAACCTGTACCACTTACCATGGGATCCAGTAATCGAGCTTCACCATCGCAAATGACACCTCCCGGACCTAAATTTGGAATTACACGCTCAAAGGAGTTGATTCTAATCGATGATGAATCCCGGCAACCGTTTCCTTGATTGGTTACCGTTACGGTGTACCTACCCGGGGTAGTTACAGTTATGGAGTCTGTTGAAGCTCCGTTACTCCAAGAGAAGGCGTAGTTGGGTCCGGTAGTCGAGGGCGTACCGTCCAATGTTATATTAAATATAGAATCTTCACAAACTACGATGTTCCTACCTAAATCAGGTTCGGGTGTCGGTTCAATGTTGATTGTAGTGGAAGTGTCGTTTTGGCATCCGTTCACGTCTGTAACGGTTACTTCATAAGTTCCTCCCGTGGTCACCAGAAGCGCGGGAGCAGCTGAACCGGTAGACCAGTTGTATGAGGTGAAACCGCCGGGATTGAGAACTATATTGAAAGAGTTTCTTTCGCATATATTTGTGTCAGCCGGCAGCGCCGGGTTGGGTAATGGGTTTTCTGTAACTACAATGTCTGCCGAGGAAACACAACCTATACTATCTGTTACTTGAACAGAGTAAAGGCTATCCACCGCCCCAACGGTTATTGTTGGTTGGGTACTTCCCGTGTTCCAATTGTAGGAGACAAAATTACCGGGGTCTAGAACAAGGCTAAAAGCGTCGCCCGTACAAAAGGCGGTATCGTTTCCAAGGTGGGGTGAAGGAAGCGGCATAGTAACCAAGGTGAAAGTATCAGCACGCTCACACCCGTTCATATCTGTAACCGTAACGGTATAGTTTTGAACATCGGGCATCTCAATAGTTGGAGATGTAGTGATATTTACTGTTTGAGATGTGGCGCTTGTTGACCAAGAGTAAGAAACAATTGTTCCTCCGGATGTTCCCGCATTTAGAGGACGTGTTGCTCCCGCACAAATGGTGTCCAAACCTCCTAAATTTACATTTGGTAAAGGATCCTGAATAACCTCAATAGTGTCAGAAGCTTCACAGCCCCAAACATCAAATACTCTAACCCAAACTGTGCTGTCAGCCTCAGTAAAGTTTATGATTTGTGTGGTGTCACCATTGTGCCATTGATAGGCATCATACTGTGGCCCGGGGTTGAGTATTTCGCTGAATGTCGTAAATCTGCAAAAGTGATAATCGGGACCTAAATCGACAGTTGGGGGCGTTCGAACAGTCAATACAATTGTATCTCGGGCTTTACAGCCTAAACCATCGGTGGCTTCACCCCAAAAAGTGCTGTCTGATGCAAAAATACCTCGAGTTGAATCTCCCGTGTTCCATGAGTACGGTTCAAAACCTTGTGGCATTTCAAGCAGAATTTCATCCCCGGGACATAATGCTGTATCGTTTCCAAGTGAAAACTCGGGGCCGGAGCTAAAGAGTATATTTACCGTATCAGCGGTGCGACATCCGTTTGCATCTGTTACTACAACGGAGTATGTCCCTGTTGAATCTACAATTCGAACCGGGTTTGTCGTTGTATCGTCCCAGTCATATACGCTATAACCGGCTCCCGCATTGAGTAGCTTGGTTTGGCCAAGGCACAGACTGTCATCGCCTCCCAAGTCAACAGGTGTAACCGCAAAAGAAACGGCATTGGTTGAGGCTTCATAGATACAACCTAGAGTATCGGTAGCTGTAACGGAATATGTTCCCGGCCCAAAAACTATCGCAGGGTTAGTTGTGTCTCCGTTTGACCATGTGTATGTGTCATACCCCGGCGATGCAGTAAGTGTAGAACTATCATTCGGACAAACTTCATTGAAGATGCTTAATAATGGCGGTAGATTCAAATCTAATACACTTACCATTCCCGTTACTTGACAGCCATTGCTGTCGGTAGCTACATAAGGGTGCTCAGTTACATATAAGTTGTTCACAGGGTTTGAATCTGCAGTGCTAAACCAATAATATTCAACATAGCCCGGATTGGATAAATCAAAGGGTAAGGTATCATTAGGGCAAACTAAAGTATCTGTAAAAGGAAGGATAAATGGTATGGAATCGAAAACAGTAAAGTTAATACTGTCAACATATGTACAGCTGTTTGTATCGGTTGCAGTAACATAATATATCCCTGTTTGATTAAGAGTTATTGCTG
>PXEK01000394.1 GCA_003564735.1 Cryomorphaceae bacterium | reverse complement strand
TGATGAAGCCAATGAAACGCTCTTAAAATACAATTTGCCTCAAGTGTACTTACAAGAAGCTATTTTTGGTTCTGAAATTTTAACCATGGGTTACTACTTGAGCGCAATGCGCGCTATTTTAGGTCAAAAAGACCCCGACCCTGAAACACTCAACAAAGAAATTCAAACGGTGAAAAGCCGCATGGAGAGTTTCTTTAAGGATTACGATCGCGATTTAGACCGCGAAGTAACCGCCAAAGTACTCGAGCTATATCACGAAGATATTCCCGAGGAAATGCAACCCGAGTACTTCAAAAAGTTAGTAAAAAAAGAAAAGGGAGACTTCACAAAAGTTGCCGACCGCATTTTTAAAAAATCGATGGTTCATACTTCTGAAGACCTTGCAGACTTCCTTCGCAACCCCAAAGGCAAAAAACTGGATAAAGATGTAGCTGTTCGTTTGGCCGGTGCATTTATGGCGAAATACCGCAAAGATATTCAACCCGGTATGGCTCCCGCGTTTTCTCAACGTGCCGAGGGTGACAGACTTTTCGTAGCCGGATTGCGCGAAATGCAACCCGAACGCAAGTTTTACCCTAACGCCAACTCAACCATGCGACTCACTTACGGTCAAGTTTTGAGCTATGAGCCCCGTGATGCCGTTCACTATAACTACATCACCAAAATTGAAGGTAAGATGGAAAAAATGGATAATGACGACCCCGAATTCGTGGTTCCGGACAAAATGGTAGAGCTTTTCGAAAGCCGTGACTTTGGTCGCTATGCCGATGCTAACGGCGATTTAATCCTGAACTTTTTGAGCAATAACGATATCACCGGCGGTAACTCCGGTTCGCCCGTAATCAACGGCAAAGGAGAACTCATAGGCTTGGCCTTTGACGGTAACTGGGAAGCCATGAGCGGTGATATATTTTTCGAAGATGAAGTACAACGTACCATCTCTGTTGATGCGCGTTACATCCTTTTCATCGTAGATAAATTCGCCGGTGCACAAAACTTGATTGATGAAATGAAAATTGTTGGCGGCGCGGTAAGTAAAGTTCCTGCCAAGCACCAAACCCAATCATCTGATCAACTTCAACCCCAAACAAAATAAGTGATTTCAAAACTGTTACAAAAGCGAGAGTTGTACGACTCTCGCTTTTTTTTTACCCAAAACCCCTACACTTCCCGGTTAACCGCCTACGAAAAAATCTAACTTTGTCACTCAAACCAATATTATGCGATACATCTCAGCTCTGCGTCCGGTCAACTTGATACTCATCGTTTTCACTGTTTTGTGTTTGCGATTTTTACTCGTTGAACCCATACTGTTCACCGTGGGTCAAGCACTTAATGAGGAAATTGTGCCTCAACTTAATACCCTTCACCTTATTCTGCTCATTCTCTCCATGCTGCTCATTGCCGCGGGAGGTTACATCATCAACGACCTCGCCGATATTGAAATTGACGCCATTAATAAACCCGGTAAAAACATCATTGGCGAAGACCTTTCAAAGAAGAGCGCTACCAACTTATATTATATACTGACAGGGGGCGGACTTTTAGCGGCGGTTATTACCGCAATAAGCGTATGGAACTACAATTTGGCCGTGATGCAAATAGGCGTAGCGGTATCACTCTACTTTTACGCGTTTTACTTCAAAAAAACCTTTTTGCCCGGGAACTTGATTGTGGCCGGCGTTGTGGCTGCCGTGCCTTTTACTTACGGGATTTACGAAATCGTACCGCTGCAAGATGCCTACATTTTTATTCAGGAAGACCACCCCGAGTTCAACTTCAACTTTTTGGCATATTGGATTTTAGGTTTTACCGCTTTCGCATTTCTCATCACGCTTACCCGTGAAATCACAAAAGATTTGGAAGACTTGGAGGGTGACATGCGCTACGGTTCAAAATCACTTCCCGCCACCTTGGGTATTTCAGGTACAAAAATCGTTTTGGTATTGCTTTACCTGATTGGCATTAGCGGACTTGGATACCTTCACCTCAATTACTTAGCTGATAAAAACACCTTGATTTATTTCAGCATATTGAGTCTGTTCTTTATTGCCCTCATCATCCTTACCGTACTCGCCCGCAGCGCATCACATTACGGCAAGGTATCGGCACTCAACAAAATAACCACCTTATTTGGCGTACTTTACACCACCGTTGTAGCTTACATGATGTACAACATCCACTAAAATATGAACAAATACAACCTCATTTTAGGGAGCAAATCCCCGCGTCGTAAAAGTTTATTGGCCTCGTTGGGTTTTTCTTTTTCGGTCAGAACCTTTCCCACCGATGAATCATTTCCCACCGATCTTCCTAAAGATGAAGTCGCTGAGTATATAGCGCGTAAAAAAGCCGACGCCTTTACCGATTTAAAACCTAACGATCTGCTAATCACCGCCGATACCACCGTAGTTCGAGACAATGCGGTTTTAAATAAACCCTGCAACAAAGCCGAAGCGGTGGAAATGCTCAGTGCCTTATCCGGTTCTGACCATTATGTATATACGGGAGTTTGCCTAAAAACAACGTCACAAACGCACAGTTTCACTACGGCAACCCGAGTGTATTTTTATAAAATAACAACGGCTGAAATTGAAGAATACATACAAACTAACCTGCCTTTTGATAAGGCTGGCAGTTACGGAATACAAGAGCTTTTGGGTCACCGCAGCGTAAAAGCCATCGAGGGGAGTTATAATAATGTGGTTGGATTACCCACCGCGCAGCTTTATCAAACCTTAAAAGAAAAATTTGCGTTTTAAATAAACCGTATTTTTTTATTTACTTTGCGGTAATATGTAAAGAGGTATATTCCTCATTCGCATCATTAATTTTTCATCATTATGAATCATATCTTACGATTTAATATTTTCACCGTTTTCTTCTTTGCGATTTTCACTTCGGGCTTTTCACAAAGCAAACTCTCACCCGAAGCTGTTTTATTGCTTCAACAAACTCGTAAAAGTAGCGAGTACATTCGCAAACAAGAAGTACCCGAAAGTTTGGTAAAGGAATATGAGTTACTGAAACGCGACGGGCAATATTACACCCGCGCAGCATTATTGGTAAACAGTGACTTTAAGAAAAGTGAGTTGCGCAGTTTGGGGGCAAGACAAACCTCTAATACGGGGCGCGTGGTATCGGTAACCGTACCCGTGCAAAGTTTAGACTTACTCAGCGAAATCGACGGTGTGCAATACGTTGAAATATCGGGCGGTGCTGCACCTTACTTAGAAAATTTAAAACCCGACGCGCGTGTTGACAGCGTGCACCAAGGTTTGGGCGGCTTGGCCGGTCCATATAACGGTGAAGGGGTTATTATTTGCGTTATCGACTGGGGTTTTGATTACACCCACCCCGTTTTTTACGATGATGACATGGAAAAACTTCGTATTTCTAGAGCTTGGGATCAAAACAAAATATCAGGTCCGGCTCCCGAGGGTTTCGGCTTTGGTACGGAATACGTGGGTCATGACGAACTGATGGCCGCGGGTTCAGATACGGAGTATGTGTTTGGCTCAGGATCACACGGTACGCACGTGGCGGGCATTGCCGGCGGAAACGGCGGGGGTACCGTTCACAGCGGCGTAGCTCCGGGCGCAGAACTTTTATTTGTGAGTTTGCGTCGCGATGCTCCCTCATACACCGATGCCATTACATGGGCTCGACAGTATGCCGAATCTGTAGGAAAACCTTTTGTTGTGAACATGAGTTTCGGCAGTCACTTGGGTCCGCACGACGGGAGTGATTTAAAAAACGTTGCCATTGACGATATGGCAGGTAAAAGACGCATATTTGTGGGATCAGCGGGAAATAACGGTCGTAATCCGTTTCATATGTTCCGAGATTTCAAAGAAGACCCCGATACCCTTCGCACGGTTTTCGACTTCAATAGCGACAATATTGCCGAGAGTTTTGGCCAAACATTAGTAATGTGGGGATCAGAAGGAAGCTCTTTCTCTGCGAGAGTAAAATTACTCAGCGGTTCCTCAACCGTTATTGAATCTCCACTCTATCACTCATCGCAAAGTCCGATCACACTCGACACCCTTCCTATTCCCAACACTAATGACACGCTCATTATGCGCATAACGGCCACCGCGGCCTCGCCCATGAACGGCAAACCCAACATCAGGATGGAAGTGGGTCGCACCGGGAATTACAGAGGACTTCTTGAGGTAGGTAGTGATGATAGTGAGTTTCACGTATGGAACGTGGTTCGTATGAAAAACAGATACACAAACTGGGGCGGAGACTTACGAGCTACTTTTCAAGGCGCCGAAGCCGGTGATATTGATTTTGGCCCGGGCGAACCCGGCGGTGTGGGTAAGAACGTAATTACCGTAGCCTCACATCGCGCCGAAGAGTATTTTGGCGAAAACATAATCAGAGGAAATTTGAGCGCCTTCACCAGCAAAGGGCCAACGGTGGATATGCGCCAAAAACCCAATATTTGTGCTCCGGGGGAATCGGTAATTTCATCAGTAAACTCTTTTGACCCTTCACCGGGCACTATTGTGG
>PXEK01000260.1 GCA_003564735.1 Cryomorphaceae bacterium | reverse complement strand
TAAAAGGTTGAGACATCTTTTTTTTGGTCAGAACCCTCAAACCGTCTGCTATACGGGCCAGATAGAAATCTTTAGGTTGTCGATTTGAAAAAGCCTTTTTTTGATCGAATATTTTATTCGACTCGGTATTTCAGAGTTGGTGTAATTTTTTTTACACTTTAAAACTCTCCACAAAGTAATCTAACAGGAACTTTTCAAGAGTCATAAACTTTCTATTAAAAGTATTAATCGACTCACTATCAAATAGTCAACAACCCATCTTAATATAGGCTAAATATTTCGCCTAATATCTAAACATACGCTTAACACTACATTAAATAAGAGGTTAGAAACATGTTGATACTTTACAGCACAAAACAATAACAAGCGAAGCAAAAACCTCCTAACATGTCAAAACACATTATTTTTTCTTCACTTTTCTCGCACCTCCGGTTTTAAGTGCGGCCACCGTAACGGGTATCATAAAAGACGTTGAAACGAATGAACCGCTGCCCGGCGCCACCATCTTACTCAATGGCGATGTAAACAACGGAGTGACCTCCGGTTTAGACGGCTCTTTCAAAATTGAAGGTGTACCCGTGGGAACTCACACCATCCATTTTAATTTTATAGGTTACGGCAGAAAAACACAAACCGTTACCGTATCATCAGATGATGATGTAATCAACTTAACCGCTTCCTTAGAAAGCAAAAGTCAGGAGTTGGGCCCGGTTACGGTAGAAGCACAACTAAATCGTGAAACTGATTTGGCCGCTCGTTTTGATGAGCAAAATGCCGACAACATCAAAAATATTGTATCGAGCAAAACCATTGAAGCCTCACCCGATATAACTGTAGCCAACGTAACTCAACGCGTTTCAGGAGTTGCCTTGGAGAGAAGTGCCACCGGCGATGGTCAACATGCCATTGTACGCGGTATGGATAAAAGATACAACTACACTCTGGTAAACGGCATTAAAATTCCCAGTCCCGATAATGACAACCGCTATGTACCGCTAGATATTTTTCCTGCCGATTTACTTGAACGTCTTGAAGTAACCAAATCCTTAACTCCCGATATGGAGGGCGATGCCATAGGTGGTGTAGTGGATATGAAACTTAAAAATGCGCCGGAAGAGCCCATGCTCAATGTGAATGTAGGTTCAGGATTCAACTCTATGTTTTTTAATCAAGACTTTATGAGCTTTGACCGTAGCAATGTCAATTTAAAGTCGCCACAAATGATAAACGGTGAAGATTATCGAGCCACTTCAGATGATTTCCCCATTGAAAGCGCAAACCACACTGTTGAAAGCAGTATGCCGTTAAATCAGCTCTACAACATTTCGGCGGGGCGGCGTTTTGGTGAAAGAAAGAAATTTGGTGTCATTGTAGCCGCAACACATCAGAATACAGTGCGGGGCTCTGAAAGTGATTTCTTTCATTTCACTTCTGATAGAGAGAGTAACTTACCTGTTATGACAAGTGTCATAAGATCTAATCGTTCTACACGTCAAAAAAGAACGGGTGCCCATGTAAAAATGGATTATCGTTTGAATAAAAATAATAATTTGAGCTTTTACTCATCCTACATGCGCTTATCTGAACAAGAAACACGCACCATGGTAGATACGGCTCTACAATTAGCACGTTCACGACCGGGAACGGGCCGGGTTGAAGAGTGGAGACGTACCCGCCAAAGAATCAGTAATATATACACCAATAACTTGAGTGGTGAACATCGGTTAAGAGACAATTTATCTGTAGACTGGACCGCCGCGTACTCCTACGCAACTTATGACGACCCCGATATGGCAGAATTCATGACCATTTCAGAAAGGCGTCGTGACGAAAGTTTTGAGTCGGGATTTCGACAAAGTGATCCCGTTTTTGACAACACAAATCATCGCGGTTTTTTCAGGAGATGGCGGGGTAATACCGATCGCGACTACGCAGGTTATGTAAATGTGGCTTACACTCCTGAAGTGTTCGGTCAAAAAATCCTTATAAAAACGGGAGGTATGCACCGTATTAAAGGTAGGGAGAACTACTTTGATCGCTACAGATTAGGTACGAGCCCTGCATATCAAATCTTTGAAGGTGACATTACAGACAACACCTTCAATGTACCTGTTAACGGAACACCCAACCACGCTTTAAATTATGAATTGAGCGAAAACGTTACCGGGGCATACGCTATGACGAAGTTCATGTTATTTAAAAACCTTCAAGTGCTAACAGGGGCCCGATTGGAAATGACCGAAATGTCATGGGTTACTCGCGCACCCGAAGGAACGCCCGGTAGAGTAGGAGAAATCAGTTACAATGAACTCCTCCCTCACCTACACTTGAAATATATTCTTAATTCTAAGCAAAACTTAAGAGCCTCATACTACGAATCATTAAGTCGTCAAGGGTACTTTGAAATTATTCCTTACAACTTTTATGAAGAGGATCAATATCGCGAAGCGGGTAACCCCGACTTACAGCATGCTTACGCCAGAAACTTTGATTTGAGATACGAATTCTTCCCCCGCCCATTAGAACAAATTATGGTAGGTGTTTTCTACAAGCAAATTGACAACCCCATTGAAACGGCGGTTGTGGCAAGAGAAGATTTAGGCGGCCGTCTATTTCTTTCGCCTCAAAACTTTGGTATAGCTAATAACATGGGTGTTGAACTTGATTACATCAAATACTTTAACAAGTTTGGCATAAGAGCGAATTACACTTTCACACACTCTGAAATTGTAACCGACAAGATTGTTCAGTTTAGAGATGAATCGGGAAGTTTAACTAACAGACTAGAGGAACAAGCTAGGCCTTTGCAAGGCCAATCAGCACACTTAGGTAACCTTTCATTACTATACAAAAACCAAAAATGGGGTACAAACGCTCAACTCTCTGCCGTTTACACCGGAAGTAGAATTGCTTTTATATCAGCATATAAAGACAACGACCAATGGCAAAGAGCGGTAACACAATTAGATTTTTCACTGGATCAAAAGATCACCAAAGGCATTGTCGCCTATGTAAAAGTGAATAACATCCTAAACGCCCCCTTCGAGTTGGAAATAAGACAGCCTAATACTGCTGCCGCCGCAAGTGAACCACATTTGCAACCTGATGAAGATCGAGTTTTATCAAGACGCGATTTCTTTCATAGAACCGTGTTCTTGGGCATACGATTTTCATTAGGTCAATATCTATCGGACAAATAAAGTCAATATAAATCAATTAATTATTCAACAAAAACAGTAAATTATGAAGTATTTAAGTTTTAACAAACTCATGACGTTACTGATTGCCGCTACACTATTTGTAGGTTGCAGCAGTGACGATGACGACAACAATGGCACCAACGGTGACTCAGGGCCGGTTTTAGGACCGCAACAAACAGGTGAATCAACTGAGGTAACGGGAGAGACCGAAGAGCTCTCGGGAGCTATGCACGGAACCCTTCAAGCCAACAAAACATACAAGCTTGTAGGTGACTTAACCGTTCAAGAAGGTCGCGAACTTGTATTAGAAGAAGGAGTACGAATCGAATCAACTGCAGGTGGTGAAGCGATGGGAGAAGCATTTTCATTCCATATTTTTGGTAGCTTTTATTCCCTAGGTACAGAAAGCAACCCCAACCGGATCACCACTATTCCTGAGAACAGAACAGAGTCAAACTGGAATCAGGGCTACATCGGCGGATTCATTGGAATGCAAGGCGCAAAGGACATTGTGTTGAAATGGACACATATGGAATATTTTGGTGGTCGTATGCAATACCAAAACCCCGTATTTGACGAAGGCGAAACCATTTATGGTTTTTACACTGAAGACGAAAATACCACCCTCATTATCGAAGATTCATGGCTTCGCTTTTTCTTGGACGATGCAATTCGCCCCGAAGGAGGTAAAATCGCCATTTTACGAAATACTTTTGAGAGTATTGGCGGCGTTGAAGGTGAAGCATTAAATGCAAAAAGCGGTACTGTAGGTGTATTTGCTTACAACATGGTCATAGGTTTAGCTACTAACGGCCCAAAAACAGGATCGGGGGGCGGTTTACCCACTCAAAGTATTATTGACGTTTACAACAACACTATTGTTGGCGGTGGCTGCCGTCGTGTAGCTCCGGGCCGAGGCGGTTATATGAACATTGAAAGAGGTGCCGGCGGTTACTGGTACAACAACATCGTAGCCAATTGCCGCTATGGAATGCGCGTGGTTGATGACGCCGATTACAATAGAACCTTCATAGGTTACACTCATTACTTCGGACATGGTGCTTTTGACAATGATGAGGGTCCGCTTTCTGATAACTTTTATCCTGAAAACGGAGCCATCAATGATGATTTCCCCATGAGTCACATTACAAATGATAACTTAGACAACATCGATCCCGAGTTCGCTAATCATGATGTGACTCAATTCTCACAAAGCGATTACAGAGGCGTTCACGAACAATCAATCATTACACCTCACAACTTAAACCGTGTAGGTAATCAAGATTTTAGATTAAGCGGAAGTTCACCTTTAATCGGTGCCGGT
>PXEK01000265.1 GCA_003564735.1 Cryomorphaceae bacterium | reverse complement strand
TTTGACAAGGTTAAAAACGCGCCCTGGTACAGCAATACGGCTTTTGTGATTACCGCCGATCACACGGCCGGACTCATTGATTGGGAGTACCGAAATGCGCTGGGGTTATTTCGTGTACCGTTGGCGTACTACGTGCCGGGCGATACGCTGTTTGAAACGGGTACTTCGGCCCGCATTACGCAGCATATTGACATACTGCCCTCAGTGCTGGACTTGGTGGGCTACCCCGAACCTTTCCCCGCTTGGGGCCTGTCCGCATTTCGTTCACAACCGGCGGCGCCCTTTGCCGTAACGTTGTACAATAACGGTTACCAATGGATAGAGAAAGACTACATGCTTCGAAATGATTTTTCATCAGATCCGCAATTGTATCGTTTTACCGATGATATCTATTTGAAATACAACCGGTATTATGATGAACCGCGGAATAGTGAAAAAATGAACAGGCGATTGAAGGCTTTTTTACAGCTTTATGCCAAAACCTTAAACGAAAACACATTTAACGAGTATTGATATGAGTAAAAAGCGCAAAAGAGATGATGACGGGGTGGTGTACAGCACTTCGCAAAGTTTTGAGTATGATGATTATGATATTGAGCCTGAAACACTAGCTCCCGAAGAGCAGCGACTCAAAGTACGCATTGAAAAAAAGGGACGAAAAGGGAAAACCGCAGTGGTTGTGAGCGGGTTTGAGGGCACTCACGACGACTTAAACGATTTGGCCAAGTACCTCAAGAGTTCTTGTGGGACGGGAGGTTCGGCAAAGGACGGACTCATCATCATTCAAGGTGATATGCGAGATAAGGTGATTGACCTACTCAAAAACAAAGGGTACAAAAACACCAAGCGGGGTGGAGGATAAGCTCCGGAATTGCCGTTTTGTAAGGTTTTAATCCCTTACGCAGCGTACAGAAAACCCGTTTTCCTTTGAGCCTGTTTGACTGTCCAACGAACGCGAGAATGAGCTTATGGATCTATAAACGGCGCCCGATGCCGATGCCGAGTTTGTAGTCCACCAGTATCCCGAAGTTACCTCAAAAAAGAAACCTCCGTTAAAGTTGCGCATACCGCCCGGTCTGGCCGTAAAACCAATTTCATTTGTGGCTCCGGCATTAGGAGCGTTCCAATATAGGGTGCCTTGTTCTTTTAGTTTTCCGCCCGCATTTTGGTTTCCTCCCAGAAAATCGGAAAGGGTTTGCCAGTCGCCGTTGGAGGGAACTCGCCAGTCTTGCGGACAAAGTCGGCCGGTGTTCACCGCGTTCCAGTTATACAAGAGTCCGTAATCTTGAACGTTGGCTTCTTGCAAATCAAACTGCACAAAAGCTCCCGAAGTGCTACTCGACCAATCGCCGTTGCCCGGCACAAAGTCAATGGGTTGTCCGTCATTGTAATTCGTGGTTTGAAGGTTTTCACCTATCCAGCATTGGCAACCGGCTTCGATAAGATTGTAAGTGTTGCCGTTGTAGGTAATTTGCGAGTCGCCTCGACAAGGGTAAACCACCTCTCGTGCATTCGAAAAACTGATGGTGTCGCATTCATCCAAAACTACTTTTAAGCGAAAGAAATCGCCGTTATCGGGATACACAATAAGCCGGGCTGTTGTGCCACCGGGTATATCATTATAGGTTGTGCCGCCGTCAACAGATCGCTGCCACTGAATATTTTGTCCGTTATAACTACGGGCATTCAGTTCCAGGGAATCTCCCGCACAAAGTACGAATTGTGCACAGACTGAAAAACTTAGGCTAAAAAGGAAAATGGTAGTGAGAAAAAAAGATTTCATAGAGCGGTTAGTTTTTGATGAATTTCTCTGTATATCGTCGTGTGGGGGATTGTAGCCGGATAAAGTAAACACCCGAAGAGAGGGACGATAGGTTCAAATTAAAATCTCCCGAAAAGTTTCCCGAAAGACTTTGTATCAACGCACCGGTGAGCGACACAATCTCAATTTGAGTGATGGCTGTATGCTCGGGAGTGCTAACGGTTACATTCGATTGCACGGGATTTGGGAAAAGCCGTATTTCATCTGTACTTGAAATAAGTTCAACACTGTTGGGGTCATCATCTCCGTTACCGTCGGGTTCGGAGGACGGACAACCCGGAATGTTGAAAGATAATCTCGATTGAGCTTGGGCTTGGAATCCCGTCAAGGTAAATATCACGGCGAGTGAAATGTATAGTAGGTATTTCATGATTAGAGGTTAATGTTAAATTCAAGTGCAAAGTTAAAGTCTTTTTTATTGGTGTAAACCCGAATAAATGAAAACTTCAAGCGAATTATTAATACTTGGCTTGTTAAAAAGGTTAGTGATTAACAAGATACTACAGAGAAAAACGGCCTTCACGGCATTGAGTGACATGCATGGTCGGGGGTTGCTAGAATTCGTTTGTTGTGTGTTGGTATTTTAAATCACAAAGATTTATCGTTTTGGTATTTATTCAAAGTACGTCAATACTTATACTTTTTCCTCCACAAACGTTGTAAATGCTCTCTAATCTTGTGTTCACGAGCGTTTTTCCCCGGTTCGTAAAATTTTGATTCGGCAATTTCTTCGGGTAAAAACTCCTGATGTACAAAGTTATTCTCAAAATCATGAGCGTACTTGTAACTTTTGCCGTAGTTTAATTCCTTCATCAATCGTGTGGGGGCGTTACGCAAGTGCAGCGGCACGGGTAAATCGCCGGTTTCGGCAACGAATTTGCGAGCGTCTTTAATCGCGGTATATGAGGCATTACTTTTGGGTGAAGTCGCTAAATAAACCGCGCATTGCGATAGAATAATTTCACACTCGGGATACCCGATATTTTTCACCGCCTCGAAAGTCGTATTGGCCATAATCAGCGCCGTGGGATTTGCCAAACCAATATCCTCACTCGCCGCAATAATGAGTCGGCGCGCAATAAACTTAGGGTCTTCACCGCCGGCAATCATTCGGGCCAAATAATAAACGGCCGCATTGGGATCTGACCCGCGAATACTTTTAATAAACGCCGATACGATGTCGTAATGCATCTCACCCGTTTTGTCGTACTTAGGCAGGTTGTTTTTTACGGTATTTTCCACCGCCTCGTTTGTAATCGTAATGTCCGGTTCTGAAGGAAATGAATAAACAATCAGCTCCAACGTATTGAGCAGTTTTCGAGCATCACCCCCTGATATTTTCAACAACGCGTCGTACTCTTTTACCGTGATGTTTTTTTTGGTCAGAACCGAATCCTCCGTCAGTGCTCTGTCCACCAGCCGAATAAGATCATCTTTGGTCAGGGGTTCAAGAACGTACACTTGGCAGCGCGACAGCAGCGCCGGTATCACCTCGAATGACGGATTCTCTGTGGTGGCGCCAATGAGGGTGATGATGCCACGTTCCACGGCTCCCAGCAATGAGTCTTGCTGCGATTTTGAAAAACGGTGAATTTCATCAATGAATAATAGGGGAGAGCCCTTACCGAACAAACCTGCATCTTTTGCTTTTTTAATTACCTCTCGAACATCTTTTACCCCTGAAGATATCGCGCTTAAGGTGTGAAACGGCATTTTGAGTTCTGAGGCCAATACCTCGGCAATGGTGGTTTTACCCACACCGGGCGGACCCCAAAGCAGGAGGGAGGGGATTTGTTTGTTTTTCATCATGAGTCGCAACGCGCCGGTGGTTCCCGTGAGGTGTTCTTGCCCCGCAATGTCTTCAATTCGCTTGGGTCTCATTCTTTCTGCCAACGGTATTTTTTGTTCCATATCGTACGTTTCCTCAAGGTTTGCGCAGTGTTACTTTTACTTTAAGTATATCACCTAAAATGCAAGTAGTGCAACATTTTAGGTTGTATGGCGTTTCTGTAGTGTAATTATTCACACACCACAATCAATCATTATGCAAATAACTAATTTTTATTCCAAATCCACCTTCAAAATCCTTTTTATTATTTCCGTAATTGCCGCGCTAGGTAATTTGGTTTTGTCTGTCACGGGTACTCATTTTCTTCCGCTTTTCATTCACTTGATATTAGCCGTATTGTTTTCGGGAGCAGCCGTTTACATACTGCTAAAAAATTACTTTGTCAAATACGACTCTTTTGCTGATGCGGTAATTATTGAGAGGTCTTCATTATTTTCCTTTGGCAGTAAACCCAAACCGCAGTTGATGAACAGGTTTATGAAGCATGACTTGCGGGAATATAATGTCGAGAATAAATGGTACGGTTCTGTCTTACAACTCAAATACGAGACCACATCGGGAAATATTGAGGAAATTCGCATTCCCTTTCGGTTCTTTGGCGTGCGCAGAGCGGCGGTGCTTCAAAAAGACTTAAAACGCATTTTGAATACCGATTTTCATATGTTCATCGGTTCGGGATTTCATATTCCGCAGCCGCCGAAGTAGTTAACTTTCTGCGAACTATTATGCCGTTACTCGGTAAAGTTAAGTGATTTCACTATCCTCGAAGAAGTAAACGGAGGTAGTTTTTTTGTCGAAGGCGACTACGCCTATCAACTACAATCTTCCATTTCAAGCGTCTCGTTTTTGTCGTACA
>PXEK01000025.1 GCA_003564735.1 Cryomorphaceae bacterium | reverse complement strand
ACATACTGCCCGATGAATATACCTACGGCGTTGGCGCGCGGTTGGGCGTTCAACATCACAACAGTAAATTAACTTTGAATTACCTCGGGATAAGCGAAAGAGGGCGGTTTTTATTTCCGCGAGAGTGGGGCAGAGAGCAATTTTTCGCGAGCTTACCACGCGAGCGTTTTGAAGGTAGTGGCGGAGTTACAGCGTTTATGATGAAGTACGATTGGGAACCCGCCAAGTACAATTGGAAGCTGGAGACCGGGGTGAGTAAAGTGGATCACGCCTTGTTAACCGATTACAAAAATAACAAATACGGGATTCCGTCATACTATCATTTCTTAGCCGGCGCATCGTATGAATTTACGGGGTATCTCGAAGGATTGCATGCAAGAGCTTTTGTTGTGCACAAGGCCGCTCAAGATAGAGACGCCATTCCCGACCAATTCCGCATTAACCGTGTAGATATGTGGAATATGAACGTAATTGTGGATTATCGATTCTAAAATCTGCACAAACACCCTTTTCGCGTGTTCTTTTCGCAGGTGAACTTATTAAGTGCTCGTTCATCTTATATTTGCACAAATCAAATGCGCACATGAGAAAAGCACTGTTTTTATACGTTTTACTACTCTTCGGTGTAAAATACTCGGCACAAGAGGATTTTGACAGTATACCCGAAAGTGCCGACCGGGTGTACATTTTCGAAATCAACACTGAAATTGGTCCGCCCGCTTGGCGTACCACCAAAAAAGCTTTTGAAGGAGCTCGCGATTGGAATGCCGATGCCGTAATCATGCGTTTGAACACCTACGGTGGACAAGTGGATATGGCCGACTCTATAAGAACGCACATACTCCGCTCTAAAATTCCCGTTTACGTGCTTATTGAAAACAATGCGGCCTCAGCCGGTGCGCTCATATCCATAGCTTGCAACAAAATATTTATGCAACCCGGCTCCACCATTGGTGCGGCAACCGTAGTTGATCAGAGCGGAAAGCCCGTTCCCGATAAATATCAATCGTATATGCGCTCAAAAATGCGCTCTACCGCTGAGCAGCGCAATCGCGATCCCGATATTGCCGAGGCTATGGTTGATCCCGATAAAGAGGTTGAAGGTATTTCTGAAAAAGGTAAAGTGCTCACTTTTACCACGAGTGACGCCGTAAAACACGGTTTTTGTGAGGCAGAGCTCAACACCGTGCAGGAGGTCTTAGCCTACTTGCAAATCCCGGATGCCAAAACCAAAACCTACACCCCTGAGAGGGTGGACAAGGTTATCAACTGGTTAATTAATCCGGCCATTAGCGGTGTGTTGATTCTCATCATTATGGGCGGTATTTACTTTGAGTTGCAAACCCCCGGGTTGGGTTTTCCTATCGCCGCTTCGGTGGCCGCCGCTATTTTGTTTTTTGCTCCGTATTACCTCGAGGGAATGGCTGAAAATTGGGAAATATTACTTTTCATCGCGGGCGTTGCGTTACTGGCCGTTGAGGTATTTGCCCTGCCGGGATTCGGTGTGGCCGGCATCGCGGGCGTTGTGCTACTCACTACAGGCCTTGTTTTGTCGATGGTTGAAAATGAGGGGCTTGATTTTTCGGGAGTGGACGTAAGTAATTTTTCGCAGTCTCTACTCACTGTGCTCATCGCCCTTTTGGGATCCATGGTGGTTGCCCTTTTGGTGGGGGCAAAAATGTTCAATAGCGGGGCCCTCAAAAAGTTGGTTCTTTCTACCTCTCAACTTAAAGAGGACGGCTTTGTGAGTAACCCCTCCGTGAATAAAACGCTACACAACAAAACGGGTGTTGCTACTACCGATTTGCGACCCGGCGGCAAAGTGAAAATTGATAATGAGTATTATGACGCCGCCTCCATTGAGGGTTATATTCCCTCGGGTACGGAGGTCACCGTAATACAAACCGACTCTTTTCAGGTGAAGGTGCGTAAAACAAATGATGACGAATAGCCGTTTTAAGAATAATTTTGTGGATTATTCGTTTTAAGCGGATGTAACGGGTGGTAACCGTGTTTTTTTTGGTCAGAACACCCTAGCCATCAGCAAATGCCGACTGCCTAATCGGTCACAAATAACGCTCAACTCATATTGAGATATGTTGAAATTTAGAAGGTTAACAGAAAATGAGCTCAAATCTTTTCGAAAGCAATTCATCGCTTTTTTAGAAAAGAACAACCTCAATCAAAACGATTGGATGTTGATGCAGCGCCGTGAACCTTCAAAAGCCAGAATTCTCATTGACATCTTCAGTGATATGGTATTTTACAGTATTTTATCCAAAAGCGCTTGCATGGAGCGGTTGAGTACCAAAGAGTTTAAAAGCTACCGTTTTTTTAAAGATAAAGTAATTGCCATTTGCGCCAAAATCAAAGAGGACTCACCGCACTCCTTCAATAAAGATAATTTGAATGAGGTATTGGGCAAAACTCTCCTGAATGATAATCTTGAGGTTTTAAAAGCCGAGAAATCATTTGAAAAAAGCCGAGAGCAGGAGATGTTCCGTTTTCTCAATGACGGCTGCTATCCCGCCGACGATTCAAATTACGAATTACTCGCCGACTGGATTTCTTAGTCGCACCGATATTTCATCTTTAATTCCTTCCTGTTTCTTTACCTTCGCGAGACTAAAATTACGCGAATATGATTGATTTGAGAAGTGATACCGTAACGGTGCCCACGGCTGAAATGTTAGAGCACATGATGAATGCCAAAGTGGGCGATGATGTGTACGGTGAGGATGAAAGTATTAATGAGCTGCAGCGTTACGCCGCAAACATGTTTGGGTGCGAAGCAGCGCTGTTTTGTCCGTCAGGCACCATGACAAATCAAATCGCCATCAACGTACACACCCAACCCGGCGACGAGGTGATATGCCATGCCTATTCGCATATTTACAATTATGAAGGAGGCGGATTGGCTGCCAATTCGGGATGTCAGGTACGTCTCATGCATACTCCCCGAGGTATATTTTCAACCGCTGATGTAGAGGCGTGTATCATGCCCGCCGCCGATGCTCACGCACCCAACTCCGCTTTGGTTAACATTGAGAATACCTACAACAAAGCCGGCGGCACAATTTGGAAACTGAGTGAAATACAAGAAATCGCAGCGTTTTGTAAGTCTCGAAACCTCAAACTTCATCTCGACGGTGCGCGGGTTTTCAATGCTTTGGAGGCCACGGGCGATGACCCCAAGGCTTACGGCGCTCTTTTTGACTCCATTTCTGTTTGCTTGTCGAAAGGCTTGGGCGCCCCTGTGGGTTCACTGGTTTTGGGGAGCAAAGAGTTTATCAAGCGCGCACATCGTGTGCGAAAGCGTATGGGGGGAGGTATGCGTCAGGCCGGATTTCTCGCCGGCGGGGGGTTATACGCGCTGCAAAATCACGTGGAGCGGCTGCGTACAGACAGATTACGAGCGGTTGAAATCGCCGAAACGCTGAGAAGTAACCCCAACGTTGAAGAGGTGAACCGGCCCGAAACCAACATCGTGCTTTTCAAGGTGAAAAATATTGACGTAACATTGAATAAACTCAAGGAAAACGGGATTCTGGCCGGACCTATGGGAGCGGGAACCGTACGCTTTGTTACGCACCTGAACCTAACCGATAAAGATGTAGCTCGCGTTTGTGAAATATGTGAGAATTTGAGCTGAGCTTTTTCCGTTTCTTGAAGTAAACTTCATGTTATGATTGATTTCAATAGATTTTTGAAAACACACCCAAAACTTACTTACACACTTATTCGGTTACTTACGGGAGTCGTATTTTTCAGTGAAGGGATTCAAAAGTTCCTTTACGCCGAAATTCGCGGAGCGGGACGGTTCGAAAAAATGGGGTTTCCGTACCCCGAATTTACCGGTACGCTCGTGGGTTCATTTGAGGTGTTAGCCGGGGTGCTATTGCTTCTCGGTTTGTTCACTCGTTTTGGAGCCGCTATCGTTTTTGTAATTATGAGCGTAGCCGTGGTGACGATTAAAATTCCTATTCTGTTGGGTGAAAGCTATGGCCCTTTTGTTTTGCGCGACTTATCGCATTACGGCTTTTGGGCCATGCTGCATGAAGGTCGCACCGATTTTTCCATGTTGATATGCAGCACCTTCATCCTTTGGGAGGGAGCCGGTAAATACGCACTTGACACGGTACTCCTCCGAAATCGGGAAAATAATTAAATAGGGCTACCCCTTTAAGTCGCGGAAAGAATAATAATATTAAACCGACTCTATGTTTTTTTGAACTAGAAAATGAAGTACGACACAGTCAGTTAAATTCAAATTTTCATAGAATTTATGGCATCGGGTTTTTGTTCTCTTGCCCTGAAATACGGCATACAATAAACAAAAAGTACTCGGTACCCCTCGGCATCGAATGAGTTTGGGTAAGAAATTCAACCCGCAACGGAGCGCCCGTCCGAGGGGCTGTTTTGAATCTGAGAGCGCAGTAAATTTACGTTCAGAACGCTTATAAATGGTCGTATTCAAAGTGGGAAAACGAAGGAATAGCGGGTTATTTCGAGGCTTTCACACAAAGAAGACGGGCATTT
>PXEK01000177.1 GCA_003564735.1 Cryomorphaceae bacterium | reverse complement strand
CACATTTGCCGCCATCCGGTTGTAACAATCAACCCAATTATTTATATTTATCTAGAATATCTGCCCCCGTAGCTCAGATGGACAGAGCAGTGGTTTCCTAAACCATTGGTCGGAGGTTCGAGAGCTGCAAACACGAACCGTAAACAAAAACTTTCCGAGAAATACTTACCAGTGGTTATATAAGTGGTTACCATATAGTAACGCTTGCCGGAGAAAGGCAGGCCGCAAATGTTCATCTCAAAACGGAGTAACGGCGTTTATTACCTATGGTATGAAGATGAGAACGGAACGAAGCGAAAGATAAGTACCAAATGCAGGCGCAAATCCGATGCGCTAAAATTCGTTAATGAGTTTAAGAACCGGGAGCGCGAACGGGTTAAGAAGATTAAGAACGTATCGCTTTCAAAGTTCAAAAACGAATTTCTTGAATATTCCCGGCATAACCACACACAGAGCACACAGAAACACTTTGAGAGTGCTTTTAATGAATTTATCCGGCACATCGGAGACCCCCCTTTAAATTCCATTTCATATAAACAGATTGAAACATTTCTATCGGCAAAACGAACCGAAGCATCGGCCTGGACTGCAAGGCGTTGTTATATCGCTTTGAGTTCTGCATTTGAAACAGCCCGAAAGTGGAGGTATATCCGGGAGAACATTTTCCGGCAGATACAAAGGCCAAAACCTCCAGAGCAAAGACCGGTATTTTTCGCAAAGGAACAATTCAAACAGTTACTTGATGCCGTCGATAATAAAGATTTCCGAGAGTTGATCATTACGGCGGTATCTACCGGATTACGTCTTGCAGAGTTGACTAATCTTGAATGGCAGGATGTAGATTTGATACGGCGTATCATAAACGTGGTAAATACATCGGAGCACACTACAAAGAATAAGAAAAGCCGGAGCATTCCAATATCGGAACAATTATATCGTATTCTTGCGCAAAGAAAAGAACGGCGCGTTTGCCGATATGTATTTCATCGTAATTTGAGAAAGTATAATGATATGCATGTATCAAAGCGATTTAAGAAATATATACGGGCGGTTGGTTTATCCGATGAATTGAAATTTCATAGTTTGCGCCATAGTTTCGCGTCTTGGTTAGTGATGAACGGTACATCGATTTATGAGGTGAGTAAATTACTCGGCCATAGTTCGGTAAGTGTAACAATGATTTACGCACACTTGCTTCCCGAAACAAGACACGACACGGTAAATAAAATCGTACTGGAGGTATCCGATGAATAACCAAAAAAGTAACCACAGCCCGGAAACCTTGCGGAGTGAAATCGATAGAGGCAAAAAGCAACGGTCTAAAGAACCGATGGATACGATTTCACCGGTTCGTATCGATTGCGGGTTTAAGGGTTTGGTTTGATTATATTGAGGAGTAGTTGTATATTTTGAATATAAACTTGATAATACTCCGGGCGAAAAAAACATATCCACATCGTTCCGGGATAAAAACCGGAGACCGTCTCGGGCGGTTATCAAGCGGTGTGGATTTTTTTATTTGTGGAGGTGCCCTATGAAACGCATTATTGTAATATCGGTGTTAAGTCTGCTCTTCTTAATAAATACCTTTAACGCTCAGGAATTAAACTCAAATGCTAATCATATTAGGAATAACTATTCGACAGATTACGAAGCAACTTTGAGAAAACATGCTTTGGAAAAGTGGGGAGATGACTATAGAATGGTTGTTTATGAAATTAACCAGCAAGCAGACGCATTGGTGGAATTAGTCAAAGAATTTAAAAGCGAAAATACAAATATCGCATTTAGGGCAATTCAAAAATGGAGTGTCGAAGGATATAAAAATAGCAATACGGAGCAATTCCAAGAAATGGAGGTTTTTGGATTAAAACAATTGATAAAAATGCATTGTGATTGGCGAATGGTTAAATATGAATATGACAGACAAGTTCGTGCAAAGGATGCATTCTAATAAAATGTTTATATATAATATTATTCAATTAAGAATAATGTAAATTGGAGATAATTTTATGAAAACGCTAATAATAGGTATTGCAATTTTTTTATCTACCGGTGCGGTCAATGCACAGAATGTGGAACAATTCGTAAATAAAGTGTTCTCTAACCTCGAGGCAGTCGAGTATACTACAGAACAACTAAAAAGACTACTTGGCGAGGACTTTCGAGAGAATACGAGAACCGCAATGATTGACCATAAGTTCGAGGAGGTAAAGTCAATTATTGAGTTACTTGTATTAGAGAATGATCAATATTTACAGATATTATCATGGAGAGAAGGGAAAGCAGGGGTAATGGGTGCAAGTTTTAAAGCTTATGATGATTTTGTAGATATTGCAGTGACACCGGAGCATTCGATAACAATACTTGTAAGTACAGATAACTGATCATTGGGGTGGGTTTTTATTTTGTGGAGGCATTATGAAGTTAAGTTATGATAACGAATACGGTGAACGTCGTTATATAGACGCGAAGATACAAACAAAACATTCCGGCGGTGATTTTCGCTCACCGATTATCATATCTGAGAATGGTAATTTATTATTTGTACGGGACATATTCAACATAGGTGTGCCCTATGAAATAGTATCAGCATCTAAATGGGAGGCGTCAGTATTAACCGAAATCGCCGCTCAAGATTTTCTGGAACATTCCGAAGAAGATACCGAAGATGCGCCTGAGTTTAAGATTGGAAATATCACACTTTACAAAATCGTTGAAGGTGGGGGTTGGCGTCATGAAAAGGTTCATGTATCCGATTTAAAATAAAACATTAACAGGTGATGAGATGAAAAAAAAACATAATGATTTAAAAAAATTGAAATCCCACGAGTTCAAAAAAGACAGCAAGAAATATGTTGCATTTCCAAAGACGGAATTTATGGAAACCCTTGAATTGATGTTGACAAATGAGTACAGAAGGGGAAGACTGCATGAGGTTGCTAAGTATTTAGAAATGTTAGACAGGAATTTTAAACCGGCTTTGAGGAATGCCGTCGATATGTACAATGATTTAAGGCAGGAATTAGTACAGAGTAAAAATGCTGTGCAAGATAAAAATATTCCTTTCACAAAAACCAATCCTGAAAAAGAAAAATTAATAAAATTGATTAAGAAACATGGCGGTAATAAATCGAAAGCAGCAGATGAATTAAATATATCGAGAACGACAATATATAAACGTCTAAAGAAGTACAACATAAAAGTGTAAACTAAGTGTAAACCCCATCTGTGTAAACCAAAGGTTTACAGTTTACACCCCTCCTATAACTTCCTACAAATCAACACGTTAAAGTGTAAACTTTTTATGGCACAGGCATTGCATTATTACTCTGTTGTTACGACGGGGTGATAATGAAAAGTTTTTTTCTCATCACCTGAGAAAATAAAAACCCCGCTCACCCCGTCGGTCAAGCGGGGTTTTTTTATGTCCAATAATAAAAATGCCCGGACGCTTCCGGGCATTGGAGATATGCAGATGCAAGATACACAAGCGGTAAGACTTTCGCAAACACCGGGCGGCAAATGGATGCTTCAGTTGCCAGAGGGAAAAAATTATAAACAGCGGAGAATGATCGGCCAGAGTATTGGCGACGAGTTGCACGTTAGCCGCGATCCCGACCGCCATTTCTTTTACCGATATAATGGATATGGGTTTTCTTACGATTTACTCTCCCGCGTTCCGTATCAAATCTTAGTACTGCATCTTCATGCAAATAAACTCTACATTTCAAAAAGAAAAGCGCTAAAGACCGGGCGATTTCTCAATTTTAAAAAACGGAGACTTGAACGGCAGTTGTTTTTATCACCCGATGAATTTTACCCCGACCGACAAAGTGCGGAAAAATGGGATTTAGAAAATCCTGAACGTAAAAAACATGAAACAGACATTCAGGGGGAGTTATTCGCATGAGTGTTTCACCGCAAGTTGAAAATGGATATGTGCGTATTGCCTCTGAGTTATTAGAAGCGCTCATGCGGTACAAATGCGGCGGAGTACAAAAAGATATAATTATGTGTGTAATACGATTTACCTACGGCTACCAAAGGAAAGTTCACGAATTAGGTGGGGGCTTTATAGCGAACGCAATAAACAGAGACAGTCGGTTAGTTGCAAAAGAAATCAACCGGCTAATCAAAAAAAATATATTGATTGAGGTTGAACCTTTTTCAATTCCCGGTAGAAAACCAAGAAAGTTGATGCTAAATAAAGACTACACAAAATGGGTTAACAGTGACCTACAGGGCAGTGACCCACAAGACACAGTGACCTACAGGACACTAAACAGTGCCCTACAGGTACATAGTAACAGTGACCCACAGGTACATAAAGATATAATAATAAAAGATAAATTAAAGACAAGTGGAAAAGCTTCCCGGACTGAAAAAGCTGGGTATACCCAAAATCAGTTAGAGAGAGAAAAAAAGTCAATCCGGGTTTACGAATACTATGCCGAGAATATTCGGGCTGGAGCAAGAGCCGATGCGATAAAGAATATTGCCAAGCTACTTAAAGACGGTGAGACGGATACCTCTCTCATTCAATACAT
>PXEK01000398.1 GCA_003564735.1 Cryomorphaceae bacterium | reverse complement strand
TTTATTCAGTTTTTTGGTCAGAGCCGCCCCCAGTGCAACGGAAAGTCCTTGACCGAGTGATCCTGAAGCCACACGAATGCCTTCGAGACCTTCTTCAGTTGCGGGATGCCCTTGAAGGCGAGAATCGATTTTACGGAATGTATTTAATTCACTCAAATCAAAGAAACCTCTCCTGGCCAGAGTGGAGTACCAAACAGGCGAGATGTGGCCGTTAGAAAGAAAGAACAAGTCTTCATCACTACCGTCCAAGTCAAAATTCTCGGGCGACAATTCAAGGTGGTGAAAATACAAGGCGGTAAAAATATCAGCACACCCCAAAGAGCCGCCGGGGTGACCTGATTGCACCGCATGTACCATTCGCACAATATCTCTTCTCACTTGAAGAGCTGTTTTTTCTAATTCCAATATATCGGCCATTCGTATAAATTTTAAATTACGGCAAAAGTACAATTCAGTATTTAAAACGCACGAATTAAGATATACACATTGTCCATGCCAATTATCAACATGTAAACCTTAAAAGTAAAGAGAAGGTTACCCTGTAAAGCATATTTTCGCCATTAAACTAAAAAGATGGCGCAATTCACCGCCACTACCAAACCGTTCCAAGAATGAAAATGAAAATAACTGTGCCATTCACAATCTTATTCATTAAATTTGTCACTGAATGAAGCAACCATTCTTAAAGAATTACGTCATACTCACAAGAAAAGCAACGTAAGCCTCACGGCAACACACATAAATACTTTATTACGAAACAATTACAAAGTCATGAAGCAATATTCATTACACATCGCCAAACTTAAAAACCTTCAAAAACTAAACTTTTTCTTTGGCATTATTACTATGTTCATGTTTTTAGGGTTCCCTAATAATGCAAAAGCTACCCACGTGTCAGGAGCAAACTTCTCTTATGAGTGCATAGGCGGGGATACTTACATAGTGCGATTAAATATATTTCGTGATTGCTCAGGTGCCGGCATGCCTAATGTTTCCACGTTTAACCCAAACGCGTTTGCCAATGTGCAAAGCCCGTGTGGCCCGGCGACCATAATCCAAACGTGGAACAGAGACAGCATTATTGAGGTTAGTCAGCTATGTCCGTCAGCTTTAGCTAACAGTACTTGTACCCAAAACGGAACTCTTCCGGGTATGCAACAGGGTTTTTTCTCTGCAATAATGTACTTACCTCCCTGTCAAGCCGGGCCATGGGTCATGGATTGGGGCATTTGCTGCAGAAACACAACAGGAAACTTAACCGGTCAGCCTCGATTTACGGTGGAGGCAGAACTCAACAACTGGGATGCTCCTTGCAACAACTCGCCCACTTTTGATGCGCAACCCATACCATACGTTTGTGCTAACCAGCCCGTAAATTACAACTGGGGGGTATCCGAAAGGGATGGCGACTCCATTTCTTTTGTCTTTGCCCAACCTTGGGCAAATAATATAACCACCCCTGTAAACTTCACACCACCTTACGGCACAACGAACCTGTTTCCTGATCCCGTTACACTAGATCCTCAAACAGGACAAGTTACTTTTACACCTACTGCCGCAATGGTCAACCAGTTTTGGGTAATTAAGGTGTGTGCGGAAGAATATAGAAACGGTGTGTTAGTGGGTCGAATATGCAGGGATGTGCAGTTTGTTGTTCAAAACTGTAACAATATTCAACCATCAATGGTTCAACCCGGAATTCAAAACTTTACGGGCACAGGCTCCCAAACAGGTCCCCTTTCCATTACGGCATGTATCGGTGAATCTTTCTCCTTTGATATTGAATTTCAAGATTCACTAACTGCAACACAGGCATCACAGACTGTAAATATTACCAGTAATGCAACGAATGTCGTTCCATGGATTAACACCAATGTTACCCCGGGTACCTATAATGCGGTTCAGAGTACGCCGGGTGTAATTACGTTTTCAGGCACCGTGCCTGCAAACTCCAATCCATTTTACGTTTTCTCAATAGGAGCCTCGGACGGAGCCTGCCCCATTGAAGGTATTACTTCAGAGCAATTTAACCTAACAGTTTTACCCGCAACTTTTGTACCTGATGATACCTTATGTGGATTTATAGATACGCTGCAAGTTAGACCCGCCGGAGGAGATACGTTTTCCTTTAGGGTATTACAAGGAGACTCTATGATACCGGGCTTAACCGTAGAAGATACCACAGGTAAAACAGGAGCGAACTTGTGGTTTAAACCTAGGTTTACCACCACGTATGAAGTAACATCGAATCTCGATGCGGCATGTTTCAATATTGATACTTTTGAAATTGTGGTAAAGGAAATCAACGTTGGGCCCGACACTATGCTTTGTCGAGGGGACACAATGACCCTTGGAGCTACCGGAATGATTCCATGCCCCAATGGAACATCACAATATTTTTGGTCTCCCACAACCGGACTGGATAATCCCAACAGTCTTAACCCCACTCTAACCGTTGGCGCGGGACAAAACAATACCATGTACACTCTGGTATTTGACGATGGCTGCGGATGTCAAACTGCCGACAGTTTCTTGGTCGAAGTAAGCGATGTTAGAGTAGATGATTTATCGTGGAATAAACCCACTTGTGACGACTCCACGGGGGTTATAGATATCACCGCTGCCGGCGGCTATCCTCCTTATGAGTACAGTTTAGACTCATTAACGAATTACCAAACAACAAACCAGTTTACAGGGTTACCTATCGGCTACTATCAAGGATGGGTAAGAGACTCTTTAGGCTGCACCAGTATAGGGGTGAAAGATACCATCATTGATCCTAATGTGCCCATACTGGATAGTGTAGTAATAGATGACGTTACATGTTTTGGAGCGCAAAACGGTCAAATCGAGATTTTTGCCACATTCTTTAACACGTACCTAAGCTATAGTATTGATAGCGGAATGACATTTCAAAACAGCAGTACATTCTCGAATCTTGACCCCGGCACTTACACAGTGGTGTTAAAAGATGATCAAAATTGCACGCGTTTACCTGAAGATTTTGTGGTAAACACTAATGCCGAACTATTTTTAGATTCAGTAATATCCAAGGATTTAGATTGCTTTGAAGACAATAGCGGTAGAATACAAGTGTACGGTAGAGGCGGAACCAATCCTTTAGAATACACAATTGATAACGGAAATTCGTGGCACCTTGATTTTGATTTTGACAGTATTGCCGCCGATAACTATGTTGTGATTGTGAGGGATTCATTTGGTTGTACCACAACTCCGGAACCCATAACCATTACACAGCCTAACGAATTAATTGCCGACCTTACTTTAAGAAACGACACTTGTTTTGATGCGTGTGGTGGTAAAGCTACCGCATCAGTAACCGGCGGAACACCGCCGTACACCTTCAATTGGAACGGCTACGGTGCTAATAGTAACCAATCATGGAATCTATGCGCAGGGCCCAGCTACATGTTTGATGTAACGGACGAAAACGGCTGCGTAACTGAGGAGCCTTTCAATATTACTCAACCTGCTGAACTAGTAATTGACTCCATTATCACATCAGATTTAAGTTGTAACGGTAATAAAGACGGTCAAATAACCATATACCCGTCAGGTGGACGAAGGCCGTATTCATATAGTATAAACGGAGGCACAAGCTTTAGCCCTTCAAATAACTTCACGGGACTTGAAGCCGGCCGATACGAAATTATCGTTCGTGACTCTGCCAACCGTTGCGAAGTTATTGATGAAGTTCTACTTATAGAACCCGATGTTATTACTCTCGAGGTTCCTTTCAATGAAAGAACTATTTGTGTAAGCAACTGTATAAACCTCACCGCTTCGGCATCGGGGGGAACAGGGAATACTTATGACTTTATTTGGACAGGCATTTCAAGTACGGGAAGTGTGCAATCAGTTTGCCCCACACAAGATACCACTTATGCCGTTTACGCTGAAGATGTAAACGGATGCGTATCTAATGTGGAAATATTTTCCATCAAACTTCACGATTCCTTGCGAATTACCACGGAAAAGGAAACAGAAATTTGCCCGGGTGACACAGTATTTTTAAGTGCCATTGGCGAGGGAGGTAACGGCCAAGGTTATCGTTATGAGTGGTCCCCGTTATTGGGATTAAGTTCAGGTATAGGGCAAAGCGTAAATGCTTTTCCGGACAGAACCACCACCTACACGGTAAGGTTGAGCGATGCTTGTGGTAGCCCCACCGTAACAGATACCATTAGAGTAAACGTACGCGAGTTACCTGAAGTTGACTTCACTGTAGTAGACTCTGTAGAGGGTTGTGATCCCTTCTCAACAACGCTTATCAACCTTACGGAACCCATCCAATTTGCAAGATGGGATATAGGGGACTTCTCTACAACAGGCTTCTCAGTTGAATTAATGGATTTAGCCCCCGGAAATTATGATGTAACTCTATATGTTACCACGCCTGAAGGCTGCGAAGGTCAAATGACAAAGAGAAATTACCTTACGGTACACAACACTCCTGAGGCTAACTTCTACATGGATCCAAACCCAACAACCATTTTTAATACTACGATTCAGTTCCGAAATCAATCAAGTACTGAT